>JBDNGW010000627.1:0-7973 GCA_041689735.1 Leeuwenhoekiella sp.
ATTGGAACCTGTAACATTCACAGAGAGCGATATTCTTCTAGACAATGGGCAACTAAAGCAAGAAAACAGGGAAGCTAATATTGAAATTAAGAATATTTTGGGTAAAAACCAAGAGTACTTTTTATTGATTAAATATAACTTAATTTAATGTGCGGTTGAAGAATTTGAACTTTACATATCTTTTAAAAATTTATATATGGAACTAGGATGATTTCGATCGGTCTTGTAAAAGAAATTAGTAAAAACAGTCCATATTCAAAGAGGGAAATATAAATAAGCCGAAAAATCCGCAGCGAATTAGAAGATTTTAAAAAAAACAAACAAATGATTGTACTATTGGATAATGGTCATGGAAGTCTGATTAATGGGGAATACCAAACTGCAGGTAAACGAAGCCCCGTTTGGAATGGCGGCTTGCAACTCTATGAAGGAGAGTTCAATAGAGCTATTGTTAACGGAATAATTCAAGAGCTCACTAAAAGAAAAATTGCTTATGTAAACATTGCACCGGAATATAGGGACTTGCGCCTGCAAACTCGAATTAAAAGAGCTAATAAATACTCCCACAAAGATTCTTTTTATTTGAGTGTCCATGCGAATGCTGGAGGCGGTACTGGTTCTGAAATTTTCACTTCTCCGGGAGACACTAAAAGTGATAGCATTGCTACTATATTTGGAAGTGAATACCTCCGGGCTTTCCCTACCAGAAATTTAAGAACCGATTTTTCCGATGGTGATTTGGATAAAGAGAGAAGATTTTACGTGTTGACCCGAACCAAAATGCCCGCTATCCTCACTGAGAATTTTTTTATGGATAACGAAGAGGAATGTAGAAATATATTGTTGACTACTGAGGGAAGGGATAAAATAATTCGGTATCATCTCAATGCAATTTATAGAACCAAAACAGAACTGTTTCAATAGCCAGAAAGAAGACATTCAATGTGATCAATAACTAAGTTTTACAAAAGAATGGTTAGATAGTTTGCGAGTAAGAAAAGAGTGCAAATCCATTATCCTAGATTGTTTATGAGCTTATAATTAAATGCTAATAAGAAAGATCAATACCCTATTATTGGAGAAGATATTAAGGATCTGTTTAGAAATAACCTGCCCATTTCTATGGGTTCTTTTGCCCAGCAACTGCGTTGAAAATACTCACCATAGCTACGGCTATGTCTGCGTGTTTCGCCTTGTTGATGAACAAAATAACTGCCTATAATTCGGTCACTTTATTTCTGAACAGATCCTAAGATGAGAGCGATCACTCCTGCTACAACTGTTAAATATTTGTGTTCTACTGGGATTTTCCTCTTTTTCAAAAGCATTAATAATAGTCATAAAATAGATGGTTTATCATAAAGTTCAAATAAGAAATTACACCAAACACTTCTATAAAGCCAAGTAGTTGACTGTCTCCGGAAAAGTCGCCCTGCCTTATCTAACATACAATAGTCAGGAAGTCAATCCGCTAAAACAAAGATGCGCTTGATCCAAAAAATCTTTCACCGATAAAATCCACTAATCGCTGAACAAAGTCTCTCGTTTTTTCGAAGAACAAACCATAAATTTTTCAGTGCAGCCGTAAAATCAATTTGTGGACATTTAGATATAATTTTCTGATTATTCGCCTAAAATTTAAATCTGTTGAATTTTACTACAAATCTATTTCAGATAAATTTGTCTTAAATAGATTTGTGTTTTATTTTTGTACTGTACAATGAAATTGAGATGTTCCATAAAGCAATGTAAGACCGGTTTTAAAGCATATGCGTATATCGCAATACGTTCGTCACAGGATCAGCGCGCAAAATTGAAGCAAATCGTAAAAAATATCGAAATACCGGAAGTGTTTACTGCTAATTTTTTGCCTAATTTGGCGAAAAATAGCTTTTTGGATTCGACAAAAGGGCAAAAAAGGAGGGATCAAAATCTCAAAGAGAAGATTGCACTGGTTAATGATAAACAACATTGTATTTGCTATTGATGGCGATTTCCTTTTACACAATGTACTGGCGACAGACCGTGCCTCCTACATGATAGGTTTATGAATATAAGAACTGGGGCTGGGAATAAAGGAAGATATTACCATATGGTTTCATAAAAAAATTAAAATAGAAAATTTAAAAAAGGCATAAAATATTATTCCAATGAAGTACAAATCATTCTGCATTTTTTTAATAGTGGGACTTTTGCCCCTGATCGGTTTATCTCAGGGAACATCCGCAAATAGTGATAACTGGGCCACAAGCCCCGGCGTTTTAGGCACCTTCGCCTTGTTAGTGATCGTCCTTATAGTTACTGTCTTTATCCTGGTGATCAAGATGAACAATTATATCGACAAGTTGAGGGAAAAAAAAGCCGTTAAAAAGAAGATGGCGTTTAATGAAGAGTTGATTTCCCTGGAAAGTAATGAGATCGATGATATACTGGAAAACCGGAAAAAAGCTTTAAGATACAAATTGAGCGGTGATGAACTGAGCGGCGAGAATAAAGCTGTGGATAGAAAGGGCTTGATACAGCGCATCCAAAAGGAGCCCAATAAATCTTTCTTTGAAGAAAAGAAGCGAACGCTCCTGAGCATCGAAACCCCGGAAGAACTAAAAAAAATAGTCATTTATTATCTGGCGGCGGCCGCTTTTTGGCTCGTCTTCGGTACCTTGGTGGGGGAATACCTGGGGCTGAAATTCATTTGGCCAGAACTTGACCATATCTCCTGGCTATCGTTCGGCAGGTTGCGCCCCGTGCACACCAATACCGTATTCTGGGGCTGGGGCTCACTGGCCATGATCGGGCTGGGTTACTTTGTTATCGCACGTACCTCAAACAATAAGATCCACAGTTATAAACTGGCCTGGATCTCCCTTATCCTGATCAACCTGACTGTAATCTTGGGTAATTTGGCGCTGATGGTCGGGATCAACAATGGGGGCGGTGAATACCGCGAATACATATGGCCCATCATGATCCTCTTTGCGATCGGCCTGATCATTACATTTTACAATTTTTATAAAACGGTTGCCACGCGCAAAATCTCGGAGATCTACATTTCAAACTGGTTTATCCTGGCTTCCCTGCTCTGGACCATTGTCTTAACGATTACTGCCTATCTGCCCTGGTATCAGGAAGGGCTGGGGGAAACGGTCATTCAGGGATATTATATGCACCAGGGCGTGGGGATGTGGTTTATGACCTTTAGCCTGGGACTGATCTACTATTATCTCCCGGCAACCCTTAACAAGCCCATATATTCCTATTCCCTTGGTGTGCTGGCTTTCTGGACTCAGATGTTGTTCTATACCATGATAGGCACCCACCATTTCGTGTTCAGCCCATTGCCCTGGTGGTTACAGACCACGGCCATCGTTTTTAGTGCAGGGATGATCATCCCCGTGGTTGCAGGGACCACAAATTTTTTAATGACGATGAAAGGGCGCTTCAGCCATATCTCAAAAAGCTATGTCCTGCCCTTCTTTCTGGTGGGGGTGGTGTTTTACTTTGTGGGCTCTACCCAAGGATCCCTTCAGGCATTCCGGTTTACCAACTTTGTCTGGCATTTTACCGATTTTAACGTGGCCCACTCCCACATGACGATGTATGGGATCATTAGTTTCATCCTGTGGGCCTGTATTTATACCATTGTCCCAAAACTCACGGGAAAAGAACCGCCACAGTTATTTGTTGGCGCCCATTTCTGGCTGGCGTTCATAGGTCTTTTTGCCTATATGGTATCCCTTATGGTAGGCGGAACGCTGAAAGGGCTCAGCTGGATCGATGGCAATCCCTTTATCGAGTCGGTCATCCTGATGAAACCTTATTGGGCCTGGCGCGCCGTGGGGGGGACGATGATGTTCCTTTCGCACCTTATCTTTGCCTATAACCTGTATTACATGGTTAAGGGCAGAAATAAGGAGAAAGATCTTCCCGCAACTATTGAGGCCGTAAAAGGCGAACCCATAACCGTTTAAATCACAGAATATGTTTGATTTTAATACAAACCATAAAGCATTGGTAATCACAGCCCTCGGAGTATTCCTTATCCTTACGTTGGGCGTTGCCGTCTGGCCCGCTTATCAGATGGACGAATATGAGCCTCTCCCCGATCAACCCAAAATGACGGCCGAAGAGCACAAAGGCCAGGATATTTTTATTGCTGAAGGATGTGTTGCCTGCCATACCCAGCAGGTGCGTAATATCGAGATGGATAACATGTGGGGTTCCAGGCCTGCCGTACCAGGGGATTACGTTTACAACAAACAGCGCATTGACGTGTGGCGGCAGGCCCCCTCCATTCTAGGTAGCGAGCGCACGGGTCCAGACCTTACCAATGTAGGCAAGAGACAGCCCGGCGCCGCGTGGCAACTACTGCACCTGTACAATCCCAGAGCGGTGGTGAAGGCATCCATTATGCCGAGTTTTCCCTGGCTCTTTAAAGAGGTAGACAGTATGGTCATCGATACTTCGGACGTAGTGGTGGCGGTGCCCAAAGCTATCTTCAATAAACCCGATAAGAAGATTGTCGCCACCGATGACGCCTTATACCTTGTTGCCTATTTACAGTCCTTAAAACAGGTCGAGCTGCCAGAAGGGCAAGAAGTAAAATTTATTCCTTTTGAGAATAAAGGTACCGATGATGAAAAAGCGGATCAAGCAGCAACGACAAGCAGTTTGGACGGGAAAAAGCTTTTTATGAACACCTGCTCGGCCTGCCATCAACAGACGGGGCAAGGAGTCCCCGGGGCATTCCCATCCCTGGTGGGCAGCGATATCGTGAACGACAAGGACCCTACTAAAATGATCACCATCATTTTACAGGGATATAACCAACTTAAAGAATATGGCCCCATGCCAGCGTTTGGGGATCAGCTGACCGATGCCGAGATCGCCGCTATTATGACCCACGAACGCAGTAGCTGGGGCAACAATGCCCCGGCGGTTCAGGTAGAAGATGTCACGAAGGTGAGGGATTCTATTATTAAGTTTGCACCAGAAGTTCAATAAAACAATCGGGTTCGAATTTGGACATGTATAAAAACAGAAAAAGATGAAAAAAACACTAACCTTATTGGGTATTCTCCTTTTCTTTTATAGTGCAGCTTCTGCACAGTGGTTCTGCGAAAAGACCCCGGCCATAAGAGGGGGAAGTGCCGAAAGTTCAAACGGAACGATGGATGCCATGATCATCGGTATAGCCATTCTAATCGTTTTGTTCACGCTGATTATGAGCATAAAATACCTATTTAAGCCCGGCGAAAAAAACCCGGATCATATTAAAAATATTGTTAAGGATGAAGGATTCTGAAGAAATAGAGGACACTAGGGTGATCAAGGTATTTTTAGACGATGAGGAGCAGCCCTTTGGTGAATTTTCCCCGCCGGTAAAATTTGTGCTTGACACTACAAAAATACCGGATGGAAAGCACCAGCTCAAAATTGTTGCAAAATCCTCAGGCGATATCGAGGGCGTTAAGATCATTCCCTTTGAGGTGCGGAACGGTCCAGAAATTTCCGTCTTGGGCATTAGGGACAACGAGGTCATCGATACACAGACCTCAATCGTCATCAATGCCTATGGGAGCGAGACCAAAGATAGGTTCATTATCCGTGGATCGGAAAATCCCAGGGCGGTGCCTTCTTGGATATGGGCCCTGTTGATTGTCTTTTTTGGGTTCAGCTTGTTCTATGTGGTTATGTACTTCCGACCCGAACTTTACAAATCATTCTTTTGACCATGAACATCGAAATTTTAAATATCGAAGATATAAGGTTGCTTGTTGATACATTTTATGAAAAGGTGGGTCAAGATGCACTTTTAGGGGATATCTTTAACAACATAATTCAGGATCGGTGGCCACAACATCTGGAAAAGATGTATACCTTTTGGCAGACCGTCCTGTTGGGTCAGCATACGTATTATGGGAGCCCTTTTCTGCCGCATGCCCAGCTACCAGTCACCAAAAAACACTTTGACCGTTGGCTCGCTCTGTTTTACGCCACGCTCGACGAACTTTTTGAAGGTGAAAAGGCTGATGAAGCAAAATGGCGCGCCTCTAAAATGGCCGAAATGTTCCAACTCAAAATCGCCCAGTATCAGCAAACCAATTCAACACCTTTAATTTGACCTCTTCCATAAAATATCCTGTCGCGTTGGCGTCTGTTTTTATGTGGATAGGTTTTGTGGGTGCCATCAGTTTTATGGAAGCATGGCTTAAATTTCGTGCGCCTGGCGTAACTTTATCGCTGGGTTTGGGGATTGGTCGTTTGGTATTCAATGCCCTTAATAAAGCAGAATGGGTATTCGCTTTTTTGGTGCTCGCAAATTTTATTTTTGACAAAGCAAGCGTTTTTTCGCCGAAAAACATATTCTATTTTATTCCGATTTTACTACTGGTTTTCCAGACCATTTGGCTTTTGCCAGCATTAGATGCTCGCGCAGAACTTCATATCCAAAGACAAGAATTGGCATCGTCCAATCTCCATTTTTATTATGTGGGTATGGAAATTATTAAAGTGGTTTGCCTATTTATCTTTGGTGTCCAACTTTTATACTTGAAAAATGTCGGACGTAATTGATAGAATACTTAAGAAAAATGAAGAACAAGATAAATTTCTAGGATTTATCCTTGATGGGTATCTGTTTGCAAATTATTATTCATTTAATGATTTTAATATCTTAATCAATAATAAAATCTAGAAATCACCTTCTTAAATAAGTAACTCCCTTTTTTAATTCAACAGCCAGATCGTATAAACTGGTTTGTTTTAACATCACACTAAGTTCGTCGCGAAGACCAATAAACTTATTATGTAACGGACAGGGCTGATCGGCATTACATTCATCAAATCCCAATGCACAACCTTCATAAATAGTATTTCCATCTATTGCGAAAACAACATCGGCCAGCATAATGGACTTCACTCGATCTCTGGGTATTTCAAATCCACCATAAGGCCCTCTGTTGGATTTCAGAACATCACTTTTTGCCAATTGCTGAAGTATTTTTGCAGTGAAAGCAACTGGGGAATCTGTTTCTGCAGCAATTTCCTTTAGGCTGACCCTTCGGTTCTGCAATGATTGCAGCGCTATATACGTAGTAGCTTTTATGCCATATTCACAAGCTTTTGAGAACATCATTGATACGCTTAAGATTAATACAAATATAAAGCAAATTCATTTCGGATTAAAATATCCGAAATGAATAAACTGTAGAATACCTCTTTTAATCCAGTTTGGAATGATAGCCTGTCTTTGACGGTAAGCAGTTGCTGTGGTCTTTTTAAAAACGAGCTGTCAAAAACTAGGTTTAGCACTATTAAATAAATATTCTGCCAACCTGCCTTACGGAGGCACTACAGGCAGATAAAATAACTATAGAAAAGAACAGCCAGAGTAGGAATTTTGGTTTTCAACGGTGACTTTAAAATGCTTTAAAGTTAAATTCTTATATATCGATATAATTTCGGATTGTATTACAAAGTGCGGAAGACAGATAAAGAGCTTAAATTAAAGGAATTTATAAAAGTTAGTTTTTGACCGTTATTATAAAATTTGATTGGTCGGAATTGCACTAGTGGGAATAATTCCTTATATTTGGTATAAATCCGAAATTATGACAATCCTGAATTTTGCCGAGCAGTTCCCCGATGAAAAATCGTGCCGAGACCACATGAGGAGCGCACGTGAGAAAGAAGTGGTGGTCTGCAAGAACTGTATGGGCACGGAGCACTATTGGCTAAAGGCCAAATGGGCCTGGCAGTGCGCCGGGTGTGATTTCAGGACCTCCCTGCGAAGCGGGACGGTCATGGAGAACTCCAACCTGCCGGTGCGGAAATGGTACCTGGCAATGGCCTTCATGACATTTACCAAAAAGGGGATGTCCGCCAAGGAGCTCCAAAAACAGATCAGCCACAAACGGTACAACACCGTATGGTCGCTCATGCACAGGATCCGCGCGGCCATGGGCAAGCGGGAC
>JBDNGW010000628.1:0-5211 GCA_041689735.1 Leeuwenhoekiella sp.
CAGTAAGCCAATGATAGGCTTAGGATGGCATATTATGTCGCGTGATGGGTTGGAAATTGTTTGGCATAATGGTGGCACAGGAGGTTATAGAGCATTTACAGGCTTTATTAGAGGTGGTGACAAAGGTGTAGTTGTTCTCTCCAATTCGGATATTAGTGTCGATGATATCGGAATCCATTTGTTAATTCCGACATCAGCTTTAAACAAACCAAAAAAGCCTTCCATTTCAACTCATATTAAAAATAGTATTGAAAGCGAAGGAATTGAAGTAGCCACAAGAACTTATTGGGAATTAAAAGAAAATCAACCTGATAAATATGATTTTGAAGAAAGTCGCTTAAATGAACTAGGCTATTCTTATCTCGGAAAAGGAGAACTTGAAAAAGCCGTTTCAGTATTCAAAATAAATATAGAGGCGTTTCCAAATTCATCAAATACATATAACAGTTATGGTGAAGCATTGATGAATAATAATGAAATTACAAAAGCCATAACCAGCTATAAGAAATCTGCAGAACTCAATCCTGGTAATGCTAATAGCATAGAAGTTCTTAAAAAACTTGGCGTGAATACAGAAAATTTAATAAAAAAAGTGACCGTTGAAGATGACATTTTGCAAAGCTATGTAGGTAATTACAAAGAACGTTCAGGAGTTGGAATGATTGTTACAAAACACGGTAAGCAAATGAAAATTAAGATAATGGATCAAGAAGAAATTGAAATTTTCCCTAAATCTAAAAATGTATTTTATTTAAAAGTAGTGTTAGCAAAAATCACATTTAACAAGAATACAGACGGTCGTGTCGAAAGTCTTACCTTATCTCAAAACGGACAAGAAATTATTTATAAAAGGTAATTCTCAGACCAAAGATTTGAGTTCTTTTTCTATGTGAAAATGAACTAAGAAATTAATGATATTGATTGCTTTAGAAACAGAAATATAACTTCTATTTTAAGATGATTAAATAATTCAATAAAATCAGTAAGTGTAAAGACTTCTAAAAAATTACGGGCAAAAACAAAATGCCAATGACCTCCTCCCATAGAACTGGACAGTTGAAAAGTTCAGTTTTCCTGCTTATAATTGAACTTTTACAAAATTGTACAGAGATAGAATTTTGAGTATCTTGTCGGTCATTTATTCATACTTCATTCTAGCATCATGTTAGCGGGGGCAAAATCAAGTATTGATAAATGGTAATCATTCATTTAAAAACTTGCTAAACACACTTCGGTAGCTTTGTCCAATAGGAATTTCCAATCTACCAATTTCTATGTCCTGTTTTGTGTAAGCAGTAATCTTTTCACTGTTTACGATATATGAACGGTGTATTCTCAGAAAACGATTATCCAAAACCTCTTGGAAGAAAGCCAAACCGTACTTTACTAAATGGTTCTCATTTTCGGTTATGATCTTGATGTAATCCTTGACGCTTTCGATGTATAAAATATCATCAAAAAGCACTTTTACTTGTTTTCTATCCTTACGTACAAATACGTACTCGTTTTTAAGTTCGTCAACGATTTCTGGTTGAACTGCCGAAGAGTTCTGCTGACCAATGAACTTTTCGATGGCCTTAAAAAACCGAGCAAAGGATATAGGTTTTAAAAGATAGTCCACAGCGTTCAGTTCAAAACCATCCAAGGCAAAATCACGATGCGCGGTGGTAAAGATTACTTCGGGCTTGTATATTAAGTTCTTAAAAAAATCCGTGCCTTTTAATACCGGCATTTCGATATCCAAAAAGAGCAGATCCACTTGTTTTTCCTTCAGCACCTTACTCGCCTCAATGGCACTTTCACAAGAGGCCACCAACTCAAAATCATCAAGCTGGGACAGATGCTTTTCGATAAGCCCCCTCGCCAGGCTTTCATCGTCCACTATGATACAGGTATAGCTCATTTACAATTTAATTTTAGTCTTACTTCGTAATCATCCGCTGCATCGCTGATCAACAAGGCATACGAACTCGGATATAACAAATCCAGCTGTTGTCTCACATTCTTTAGCCCCAAAGCTTCTTCACTGTTGGCATTCATTTCAGGACTATTTTTCGGCTTTGTGTTTTTTATTGAAAATAAAATGTTCGATTCATCCGTGCTTAGGGATATTTCAATTTCGGCTTTTTTCAATTCCTGACTTACTCCATGTTTAAAAGCATTTTCGACGAAAGTCAATAACAATAGCGGGGCGATATCCACATTGCCATCGACGTGCTGCCCAAAATTTACCACGGCCCGATTCCCGTACCGTATATTCTCTAATGCTATATAGTTTTCTATAAGCTCGATTTCCTTTTGTACGGGCACATAATTGGCTTTGCATCGATACAATATATAATCTAGGATATCGGAAAGCCGCTCAATAACCTCTGGCGTTTTTTTAGATTTGTCCAACGCCAGTGCATAGAGGTTGTTCAAGGTATTGAACAGGAAATGCGGGTTCAGCTGATTGCGCAAGGCGGTAAGTTCAGCTATTTTTTTTTGTTCGTTCAGCTTTAAAAACTTTTGCTGATTCTTAAAAAAACGATTCATCAGTAAAAGTGCAGCGGGCGTAAGGAATAAGATGAACTTGCTAAGATAGACCGAAAAATAGGTCATTCGTTTCCAAAACGGTTCTATGGCATAAGACCTTTGCGCCTCGTTGTACGAATCAAAGTACACGATATCAAAATAGAACATCTTCACAGCTTGGTATAGCGCAAAAACCAATATAAGCAGAACCAATATACAAAAAATAAAATGGCCCGTTTTTCCCTTGTCCAAGAATTTAGGAATCAATAGGTAGATACAGACATAGGCTACAATGATCTGTGCCAGCACGATAAGTCCATACGACTCCCAGATATGGCGATAGCCGGCGTACATGCCGATATTGTTGACGGAAAGCACAAAATAGAGAAATACGATTGCCCAAAACAGCACATCTCTTATTAAGGGATTTTTGAAATATGTAATTAGTTTATTCATAGGGTCAAACCCTAAAAATAACCTTTAAAAACGATTTTTGGGAGGTTTGTCCACCAACGTCAGCCCTACGCCCATGAATGGTTAAGAACAGACTATGAAAGCCATTTATGCGATCCGCAGGCCAAAATGTCCAATTAATCTATTTTTTAAAAAGCCCCTGATAATCAAAAGTATTTTTGATAAAAACAAAACTACGGGACATGGGCAACACTTTAAGGAACATAGGAATCATCATTTTTTTGATCAGCGGTTATAATTCCCAAGCGCAGACCATATCCTCCATCTCTGGGAATGTCGTCAATGCCAAAAACGAAGTCTTACTAGGCAACGCACTCCTCATCTCGCCCATCGATTCTACGATCATTAAGGGAACCAGTTTCCTTGAAGGGCGCTTTGAACTGATGAACCTTTAAAAAAACAAGGTACTGATGAAACTTACCTCCTTACTGTTCAAGGATACTTTTATTACTATTGACTACAAGGGAAACTCAACTATTGATCTGGGCGATATCGTGGTCACGGAGGCAAACAATGAACTTGAGGAAGTCCTTCTGGTCGCAAGCCTTCCATTATTTGAAACCAAAAGCGATGGCACGGTGCAGGTAAATGTTCAAAATACGATACTTGCCAACAGCAATTCCGTTCAGGAAATACTGTCGCGGTCGCCAAACGTGCTCGTGGAGGACGAGGGAATATCGATTTTTGGGAAGGGGGCGGCCATCATCTATCTCAACGGCCAGCGTATTTTAGGCGAGCAGTTGGCGAACATACAGGCATCTGAAATCAAGAATATCGAAATCATAACAAATCCTTCGGCCAAGTACGACGCCGAGGGGCAAGCGGTTATCAATATCGTTACCGGCACTTCTTCTTTAGATGGCATAAAAGGCGTTTTTAGTCAGAACGTCAGCGTTTCAGAATTCTCGCCAACAAATACCAATACAAACCTTAGCCTAGACTACAGAAAGGAAAAGATCTCGATAACCGGAAATTACGGTCTGCAACTCGGCGCTTATCGATTTCTATTGAACACTACCAGGAACAGATCTGAGGAAGGCGATTTTTTCAATTCGGACATTACCACCGATTGGGAAAGAAAACAAAAATATTTTGCCAATTATGGCATGGGGATACAGTACAATTTTTCGGAGGACAGCTATCTTTCCATTGGCTATAATGGGTTGACCAACGATCTGGGGGGAACCGAGCGCAGTGCTAATGAAATAAATTTTAATGGTGGGCTGCAACAATTTGAAAGCGTGGTCAATAAGGATGACCTGACCACACAAAATGCACTAGTCCTCAACTATCTACAGGCTTTGGACACTATAGGCTCCTCGTTGTACATTGGGGGGCAATATTCACTTTACAAAACGAGGATTGATGACTTTATCGATGAAGAATCCGTAAGCCAAGGTCAAACATCAAACCGAACCTTAAAGAACCTTGTTGATCGTGAAATCCCCATTCTGAGTATACAGCTGGATTATACGAAAGCTTTTTCGGAACGGAACAAGTTGGAAACGGGGATAAAGTTTGGCAATGTTGACAACACCTCCAATTCAGATTTTTTTGTTTCTACCGATGGGTACGGTTTCACTATTGACGAAAATCTTTCGAGGAATTTCGACTACAGCGAACAAATTTATGGGGCTTATGTCAACTATAAAAAGAGCGTCTCGGAAAAAGTCAATTATAGTTTCGGCCTTCGGAGCGAATTGACCGAATACAATTTGGACACCGATGATCTGGACGAGACCATTGAAAACAGCTATTTTAATCTATTCCCAAATGCTTCCCTCGGAATAACCTTGGGTGAAAACAGGTCGTTATTCGCCTCCTATGCCTCAAGAATAGCAAGGCCAAGTTATGAATCCTTGAACCCCTCAATTATTTATCAGGACGCTTTTACTTCCATCCAGGGAAACCCGAACATTGTCCCCGAGAAAATACACGCCATTGAACTAGGTGCGAACCTGAACAAACTGACGTTGAAATTAGGCTACAACTATATCATCGATCCAATTACCGGAGGAGCAGTGCAAGGGGAAGACCCTAAGAGCTACATCTTGCAACGGCTCAATAGCGATAAGCAGCATGATGTTTTTGCAAACATTATCGTACCAATTAATACCGATTGGTGGACATCTACAAATACACTGACGGTTAGCTACAATAAACTGATCGATACCCGATCATCCTTTGGTTTTAAGGAAACCAAACCACAGGCTTATCTATATA
>JBDNGW010000629.1:0-7399 GCA_041689735.1 Leeuwenhoekiella sp.
GGGCTTTCAGTAATTATCTGCGTGGTAAAGAAGGCCGAAGGCTCAAGCAGCGTATAGGTCAGGGACAGTGGAAACCCATGGGACTCAATAATATTGTGGAGCCCGAAGATGGTTATGATGTCATCTCGACCATAGATGTGAATATACAGGATGTGGCGCACCATGCGCTGCTGGGCACCTTAGAGAAATATGAGGCAGAGCACGGCTGCGTTGTGGTGATGGAAACCAAAACCGGGGAGATCAAAGCAATTTCAAACTTGGGCCGCACCGATGCCGGAACCTATTATGAAGATAGGAATTATGCGGTGTATGAATCGCACGAGCCAGGTTCAACGTTTAAACTTATGGCCCTTACCGCTGCGCTTGACGATAAAGTCATAGACAGCAGCACCGTGGTGGATACCGAAAATGGTCGTGTAAAATTTTATAACCGTACCGTTTACGACTCGCATTGGGGAGGCTACGGAAAGATTTCTGCGGCCAAGGCTTTTGAGCTGTCTTCAAATACCGCTTTCGCAAAATTGATCAACGAGAGTTATAAAGACAACCCGGAAAAGTTTATTAAAAGCCTTCAGGACATGGATATTGACCATAAAATAGGTCTTTCCATAAAAGGGGAAGGCATTCCACATATTCCATATCCAGGTGATAAGGATTGGTACGGTACTACGCTTCCGTGGATGGCTTTTGGCTATGGGGTTTCACTTACGCCTTTGCAGATCCTCACTTTTTACAACGGGATCGCCAATAATGGAGAAATGGTAAAACCACGTTTTATCCGTGAGATCAAAAAGTGGGATGCTTCCGTAGAGAAATTTGACAAAGAGGTGATCAATCCGCAAATCTGTACGCAGGAAACCGTCAATCAGGTCAAGGATATGATGAAGCATGTCGTAGAACGCGGAACGGCTTCCAATATCTATTCGCCTAACTTTTCAATGGCCGGTAAAACAGGGACCTGCCAGACCGAATATTGGATAGAAGGAGGGCGTTATATTGCCTCTTTTGTCGGTTATTTTCCCGCTGATAACCCTGAATATTCTTGCATTGTGGTCATTCATAAGCCAAACAAAAAACTGGGCTATTATGGAAATGTGGTAGCCGCGCCCGTCTTTAAACAGATCGCCCAGAAGATTTATAGCGATACGCCCATAATCGATGAGGTAGAACTGCCAAAAACAAACACGGAACCCGTAAATAAGGATTACGAAGAATATTATAAAAAAGTACAAAAAGGATATGCTACCGTACCAAATGTAAAAGGTATGAGCGGCATGGACGCAATCTCATTATTGGAAAATATGGGGCTGGAAGTACATTTTAAAGGCGCCGGAAAAGTAGAGACACAATCGGTGGAACCGGGCGAGAAAGTGGCCAAAAATCAACAAATAACTTTGCAACTGTCATGAATTTATTAAAAGACATATTGTATAAGGTCACTCTTGAGTCCGTAGTGGGCAGCACCACAATTGCGGTCACAAATATTCATTATGATTCTCGTCAAGTGGGGCTCAACGATCTTTTTATCGCCATTCGTGGAACGCATAGTGATGGCCATGACTATATTAAAAAGGCTGAAGATGCCGGTGCGATCGCCATAATCTGTGAAATACTGCCGCAGCGTTTTGTAAATGGGATCACTTATGTGAAAACCACAAATACGCACAGCGCTTTGGCGATTATGGCAGCCAATTTTTATGATCATCCTTCTGAAAATTTAAAGTTGGTAGGCATAACCGGCACAAATGGGAAAACCACAATTGCAACCTTGCTGCACCGTCTTTTTGCCGATGCAGGTTATAAAACCGGTCTGCTTTCCACCGTAACCATTTTAGTGGGCGAGACAGAACATAAAACGACCCACACCACGCCAGATCCATTGATTATCAATAAGTATCTGAGCGACATGAACAATGCAGGGGTAGAATATTGCTTTATGGAAGTGAGTTCGCATGGTATTCATCAAAAGCGCACCGAAGGCCTGCATTTCGCCGGAGGCATATTTACGAACCTTACGCACGATCATCTGGATTATCATCCCACTTTCGCCGAATACCGCGATGTGAAAAAATCCTTCTTTGACAATTTGCCAAAGGACGCTTTTGCGCTGGTGAACATAGATGATAAGAATGGCTCGGTTATGTTGCAGAATACCAAGGCTAAGAAAGTGACCTACGCGCTAAAAACCCATGCCGATTATAAAGCGCAAATCTTGGAAAATCAATTTTCGGGATTGCTTTTAAAGGTCAACGGAAACGACGTCTGGTCTAAGCTTATAGGAATGTTTAACGCGTACAACCTTTTGGCCATTTATGCTGCGGCAGATTTGCTGGGCCTTGATAAAATGGAAGCTTTGCAGCATATCAGCGCACTTCAAAGTGTGGCCGGGCGGTTTCAATATTTTATTTCAGAATCAAAAATAACCGCGATCGTGGATTACGCGCACACGCCGGACGCGCTGCAGAACGTGCTGGAAACTATAAACGATATCCGCACCAAAAACGAAGAACTCATTACCGTTGTGGGCTGCGGTGGCGATCGGGACAAGACCAAAAGACCAAAAATGGCCAATATCGCATCTACATTGAGCACAAAAACCATTTTAACGAGCGATAATCCCCGTACCGAAGATCCCGATACGATTATTGAAGAGATGGAAAAAGGCGTTGAACCGCAAAACATAAAGAAAATACTAAGCATCACGCAGCGGAAACAAGCCATAAAAGCTGCCTGCCAGATGGCAAACGAAAATGACATTATTCTCATTGCCGGTAAAGGGCATGAGACCTATCAGGAAATCAATGGTGTACGCAGTGATTTTGACGATTATAAAATAGTAAAAGAGCTTTTAAGCGAACTGAATAAATAGAAGTTTCCGCCAGCGGTGGAAAAATGATTGACAATTATGTTGTACTACTTGTTTGATTATTTAGAGCAGCAATATAACCTCACGGGAGCAAGTCTTTTTGGCTTTATCTCGTTTCGGGCGGCTCTTGCTATTATCTTTTCGCTGGCGATTTCCACTATTTGGGGGAAGAAGATCATTTTGTTCCTGCAGCGTAAACAGTTGGGCGAATCCATACGCGATCTAGGTCTTGACGGCCAAGTTGAAAAAGCAGGAACCCCAACCATGGGCGGTCTTATAATAATCATTGCGACTTTGATTCCGGTGTTGCTTTTTGCCCGGCTTGACAATATTTATGTGCTTTTGCTCATAGTGACCACGCTATGGATGGGCGCAATAGGTTTTCTGGACGATTATATCAAGATAAAGCAGAAAAACAAGGAAGGCCTGCATGGTAAGTTTAAGATCATTGGTCAAGTGGGACTTGGGATCATCGTGGGCGCAACGATCTTTTTTCATCCGGATATTACGGTAAAAGAAGAGATCATCAACCCAAAAAACAGTCAGGAGCTCCTTACGCAAAACAGCGAGGCTGAATTTTCTGCGGAAGAAAAGTCGCTCACCACCACGATTCCATTTGTGAAGGATAATGAAGTTGATTATGCCAAGATTATAAGTTGGCTGGGTGATGACTACGTAAAATATGCGTGGCTCATTTTTATCCCTATCGTAATTTTTATAGTGACTGCAGTTTCCAACGGGGCAAACCTTACCGATGGTATTGACGGTCTTGCAGCGGGAACTTCAGCTATAATTGTATTGACATTGGGGCTTTTCGCTTGGATTTCGGGAAACATCATTTTCAGTGACTACTTGAACGTAATGTACATCCCGCGAACCGGTGAAATGGTGATTTTTATCGCCGCTTTTGTGGGTGCATTAGTGGGTTTTATATGGTACAACACCTATCCCGCGCAGGTTTTTATGGGCGATACGGGAAGCCTTACCATAGGCGGGGTTATTGCCGTGATTGCAATTGCGATTCGCAAAGAACTATTGATCCCGGTGCTCTGCGGAATTTTTCTGGTGGAAACCGTTTCGGTGATGCTACAGGTAAGTTGGTTTAAGTACACTAAGAGTAAACATGGCGAAGGAAAACGGATTTTTCTGATGTCGCCGTTGCACCACCATTATCAAAAACGCGGACTGCACGAGAGTAAAATTGTCGTACGGTTCTGGATTATTGGCATTTTACTGGCAATTATCACCATTGTAACCCTAAAAATCAGGTAATATGGCGAAAAAACTTGTGATACTGGGCGGTGGAGAATCTGGTACAGGCGCGGCTTTACTGGGTGAAAAAAAAGATTTTGAGGTGTTTGTTTCAGATTTTGGCACCATCAAGCAGAAATACAAAGACCTTTTTACAATTAATGAAATTGAATGGGAGGAAGGCGGCCACAGCGAGTCCAGGATCCTTAAAGCGGATGTTGTGGTAAAAAGTCCGGGGATTCCTGATTCGGCACTGCTCCTTATTTCGCTGAAAGCGGAAGGCATACTGGTAATTTCAGAGATTGAATTTGCTTCGCGCTATACCGAAGCCAACTTGATCGCGATCACCGGCAGCAACGGGAAAACGACTACCACGGCAATGTGCGCCCATATTTTAAAAGAAGCGGGCTTGAGCAGTATGGCGGCAGGCAACATCGGCGATAGTTTCGCAAGATGTGTGGCTGAAAAAGATATTGAAAATTATATACTGGAGGTTAGCAGTTTTCAGTTGGACGGGATTGTTGATTTTGCCCCGCACATTGCGGTGATCACGAACATTACGCCAGACCATCTGAACTGGTACGCATACAAATTTGAAAATTACATCGCATCTAAATTTAAGATCGCGATGAACCAGACCGAAACCGATTATCTCATCTATGATGCAGATGATACCGTGATCGCAGACTGGCTGGAGAAGCATCCCGTAAAGTCGCGATTACTTCCGTTTTCGGTTTTAAAAAAAGTACAAGAAGGAGCCTATTTGGCCGGTGATAAGATAATAATAGAACTAGACAATAACCAACTAACGATGTCAATAGCAAATCTATCAATGAAGGGTGTTCACAACACAAAAAACGCCATGGCAGCGGCCACCGCTTCGCGCCTGCTCAATATTCGCAAGGCGACCATTCGCGAGAGCCTAGAAGGTTTTCAAGGCGTCGAGCACCGTCTGGAACAGGTCTTGAAAATCAATAATGTGTCGTATATAAACGATTCAAAGGCCACTAATGTAAACGCAACTTTTTATGCGTTGGACAGTATGACCGCGCCTACAGTTTGGATCGTGGGCGGGAAAGATAAAGGCAATGATTATAAAGATCTTTTCCCATTGGTAAACGAGAAAGTAAAAGCCATTATTTGCCTGGGCGTGGACAACCGCAAGTTAATGGACACGTTTTCGAATATGGTAGATGTGATCATTGAAACACAAAGTGTAGTAGAAGCGACAAAAATCGCTTATAAACTGGCTAATAAAGGTGATAATGTCTTGCTTTCACCCGCGTGTTCAAGTTTTGACCTATTTGACGATTATGAAGACCGGGGCCGACAGTTTAAGGAAGCAGTGCGGAATTTGTAGGTTCCAGCACCATAGCTCCTTCCCCCTAGCCCCCGAAGGGGGGATAAAAGGGAGCGTAGATAAGTTATGTGTTAAGAGTTATGAGTTCAGAGTTTCTGACTTTCAAGTTGATTCCGCTTTTCCCCCTAGCCCCCGAAGCAGGGATAAAGCTAAGCATTGATAGGTTATGCATTGAGAGTTAAGGGTTAAGAATAGCTGATTTTGACCTGCAAGGCGATGTGCTGAGCTTGTCGAAGTGTGTTTCCGCTTTTTCGGCGGACTCCTTGTAGGTCTAAAATCGAAGAACAAATTAAAATGACAGCAATAACATTAACGATAATACTAGGCGATAAGAAACTTATAAACATGGCCAAAATCGACCAGAATAAGGTTGAGAACCGCCAGTTTTTTCAATAGAAATATTAATATTAATAGCAATAACAATAACAATAACAATAAAAATATCAGTAACATCAGAAACAATAAAAAAGAGGTGAACAATCCGTGGAACATTATAGCGAATTTAAAAGGAGACCGGGCCATTTGGGCCATTGTGGCTTTTTTGGCGCTATTTTCCTTCCTTCCAGTGTACAGCGCCAGTAGCAATTTGGCATATTTGTACGGCGATGGGGATACCATTGGATATTTAATACGTCATTTTATGCATTTGGTACTGGGTTTTGCCATTATTTATGGAGTGCACCGCGTGCCTTATCATTATTTTAAGGGCCTGTCGATTATTTTAATGCCGGTGATCCTCATATTATTAATTATAACCTTGGCGCAGGGAACTACGATAGACGGAGCCAATGCCAGCCGGTGGATTCAAGTTCCCTTTGTAGGCTTTACCTTTCAAACCTCTACGCTTGCCGCGGTGGTGCTGATGGTTTATGTAGCGCGTTACCTATCAAAAATCAAGGATCGGGAAATTAGCTTTAGGGAAAGTATCTTGCCCTTGTGGTTGCCTGTTGGCATTATGCTGGCGCTTATATTGCCGGCCAACTTTTCCACAACTGCTATCCTTGCAGCGATGACTTTTACGCTGTTGTTTATAGGCGGTTATCCGTTAAAATATTTGGGATCTATGTTGCTGTTGGGCGTGTTTTTATTGGCCTTTTTTGTCGTGGCTGCAAAAGCCTTCCCAAAAGCCTTTCCGAATCGGGTAGATACGTGGATGGCACGCATAGATAACTTTTCAGACGATGTAGATACTGAAGCCGATTATCAGATCGAAAAAGCAAAAATCGCGATCGCCACCGGCGGTGTAATGGGCTTGGGGCCCGGCAAAAGTGTTCAGAAGAACTTTTTACCGCAGTCCACTTCAGATTTTATTTTTGCGATCATCGTAGAAGAATGGGGGCTTGTAGGCGGAATGACCTTAATGCTGCTTTACTTGCTGTTGCTTTTTAGGATCGTCATTGTAGCTTTTAAATCGCCCAGTGTATTCGGGAAACTGGTCGCACTTGGAGTGGGATTGCCCATTGTTTTTCAAGCGTTCATCAATATGGCGGTCGCGGTGGAACTGTTTCCGGTAACGGGACAAACATTGCCCATGGTAAGCAGCGGGGGAACCTCCATCTGGATGACCTGTCTTGCAATAGGAATAATTTTGAGCGTTAGCGCAAAAAGAGAAGAAATACGCGCCCAGGAAGAAAAAGACGAAGAAGAAATGAACCCGCTTGAAGTACTTAGTGAAGCGATTTGAGCAGTTTTCAGGAATCAGTTGCAGTGGGCAATATCGAGTAAGAAGTATATAGTATAAAGTATTCAGTAAAGTGTAAATAGTATCGATTTTGAAATAAAAATAATAGTAATACCAGCGTGAAACCCTGGAGAATTGAACTCGTTGGAAATACTTGGTGAAGCGATTTGATTTTTCGCGCAGCGAAAAACAAACGAACAAACGAACAAACGAACAAACGAACAAACGAACAAACGAACAA
>JBDNGW010000630.1:0-5756 GCA_041689735.1 Leeuwenhoekiella sp.
CCGTTTCTACTTGTTCTTTTGCTCGCCCACTGCGTTGAAAATACTCGTCATAGCTACGGCTATGCCTGCGTTTTTCGCCTTGTGGTCAAACAAAATAACTGCCTATAATTCGGTCACTTTATTTCTTAACAGATCCTTAATAGAAGTGGGCACTGGCCTTAAAAACCTTCAAAATCAAAATTGACGCTGTGGTTTGATGAATAACTTTTTCATCAAAAGCATGAAAAGGTTTGAAAAAGATGAAAAGAGTTAATTATTTATTGCAATTATCTATTATTTAGTAATTTTCCAATTCATTTTTTACTAAGATCGTTTTTTTTGCAGAAATAGAATTTATATGAGTAAAATCAAGGCAGCTATTACCGCTGTAGGTGCTTATGTGCCCCACTATGTGCTTACCAATGAACTGTTGGAAACCATGGTGGAAACCAATGATGAGTGGATCGTTTCCAGAACCGGTATTAAAGAGCGCAGGATTTTAAATGATCCAGATAAGGGCACTTCTTATATGGGAATAAAGGCCGCTCAAGACCTTATTGATAAAAAAGGGCTTGATCCCGCAGAGATAGATCTTGTCCTGTTGGCCTCTGTCACACCAGATTTACCAGTGGCATCAACTTCAGCATATGTTGCCACACAAATAGGAGCCGTAAATGCCTTTTCTTATGATATCCAGGCTGCCTGTTCAGGATTTCTGTATGGGATGTCCACCGCGGCGGCGTACATAGAATCTGGACGTTATAAAAAAATATTGCTCATAGGGGCAGATAAAATGTCATCTGTGATTGATTATACAGACCGTACCACGTGCATCATTTTTGGAGATGGTGCTGGCGCTGTACTTTTTGAACCCAATGATGAAGGTAATGGACTTCAAGATGAATATTTAAGGTCAGATGGAAAGGGCCGTGACTTCTTAAAGATCGAAGCAGGAGGTTCGCTAAAGCCCCCTACAGAAGAAACAGTGGCAAACCGAGAGCATTATGTGACTCAGGACGGTAAGACTGTCTTTAAATTTGCGGTCTCTAATATGTCAGAAGTGGGGGAGCGCATCATGCAGCGCAATGAACTTAAAAGCGAGGATGTGGATTTCCTTGTAGCCCATCAGGCCAACAAACGTATTATCGACGCGACCGCAAAGCGAATGAACCTAGAGGAAAAGAAGGTTCTTATGAACATTCAACGGTACGGCAACACTACTTCGGCAACATTGCCCTTGTTGCTTAGTGATTATGAAAAAAGCTTCAAAAAAGGGGATAATATTATTTTTGCCGCTTTTGGAGGCGGATTTACTTGGGGTTCCATATATTTAAAGTGGGCCTACAATAGTTAAAAAACCAATCTAGTTAATATAATTTATTATGGATTTAAAAGAAATTCAGAATTTAATAAAATTCGTTGCAAAATCCGGCGCCAGTGAGGTAAAACTGGAGATGGATGATTTTAAGATTACCATCAGGACAGGCGGCGAAGAACAAAAAGGGGAAACCACCTATGTACAGCAAATACCCATGCAAGGAGCCCCTGCCCAGCAAGCAGCACCGCAACAACAACCTAGCGCCCCTGCCCAGCCAGCAGAAACAAGCAAAGATAAAGGCGTGGATGATTCTAAATACACGACCATAAAATCCCCCATTATAGGTACATTTTATCGAAAACCTGCTCCAGATAAACCTACATTTGTAGAAGTGGGGTCAAAAATAAAAGACGGTGATGTGCTTTGTGTCATTGAGGCCATGAAACTATTTAACGAGATCGAAAGCGAAGTAAAAGGGACTATTGTAAAAATACTTGTTGACGATTCCTCACCGGTAGAATTTGATCAACCGTTATTTTTAGTTGACCCTTCTTAAGGTTTCGTTCTAACTGAAGTATCCAAACAACTTGATCGTAAAGGATTGGGTTAATCAATGTCAATAAAACCATGTTTAAAAAGATACTTATAGCAAACCGTGGGGAGATCGCACTTCGTGTGATACGTACTTGTAAAGAAATGGGTATCAAGACCGTAGCCGTTTATTCGACGGCAGATGCTGAAAGTCTTCACGTTCGATTTGCAGATGAGGCCGTTTGTATAGGTCCTCCACCCAGCAGCGAATCTTATCTAAAAATGAGCAATATTATCGCTGCTGCGGAAATTACCAATGCGGATGCAATCCATCCCGGTTACGGTTTTCTTTCTGAAAATGCCAAATTCTCAAAAATCTGTGAGGAACACGATACAAAGTTCATTGGCGCCTCTCCAGAGATGATCGCAAAAATGGGCGATAAAGCTACGGCAAAAGCTACCATGAGAGCTGCCGGAGTGCCCTGCATACCTGGAAGTGAAGGTATTATTAAAGATTTTGAGGACTGTGAGCGTGTTGCTGAGGAAACCGGTTATCCTGTAATGCTCAAAGCTACCGCAGGTGGTGGAGGCAAAGGCATGCGTGGCGTCCAGAAGAAGGAAGACCTGAGAAAAGCGTGGGAATCCGCGCGTCAAGAGTCTGCTGCTGCCTTCGGCAACAATGATATGTATATGGAGAAGCTCATTGAAGAACCTCATCATATCGAAATTCAAATCGTGGGCGATAGCAACGGCAAAGCCTGTCACCTTTCTGAAAGGGATTGCTCTATCCAACGCCGGCACCAGAAACTTACCGAGGAGACTCCATCCCCTTTTATGACCGACGAACTTCGTGATCAAATGGGCGCTGCCGCGATAAAAGCGGCGGAATATATTAAGTATGAAGGTGCTGGTACCGTAGAATTTCTGGTGGATAAACACCGTAATTTTTACTTTATGGAGATGAATACCCGTATTCAGGTAGAGCATCCCATCACAGAGCAGGTCGTGGATTATGACTTGATCAGGGAACAGATCCTGGTGGCTGCCGGAGTACCTATTTCTGGAAAAAATTACCTTCCACAGTTACATTCCATAGAATGCCGTATCAATGCGGAAGATCCTTATCACGGCTTTAGGCCCTGCCCCGGCAGGATCACAAACCTGCATGCGCCGGGAGGTCATGGCGTGCGTATAGATACCCATGTATATAGTGGTTATATGATTCCGCCCAACTATGACTCCATGATCGCAAAACTGATCACAACCGCGCAGACCCGCGAGGAAGCGATCAGTAAGATGAAGCGCGCACTTGATGAGTTTGTAATAGAAGGGGTAAAGACAACCATTCCTTTCCATAGGCAGTTAATGGAACATCCAGACTACATCTCCGGTAATTATACCACAGCATTCATGGATAGTTTTATTATGAAGCCAGAAGAGGAAGATCAATAATAATAAACCCTGATTTTCGGGGTTTTTCAATGGTTTTGAGCCTTATTTCATAGTTTTTTAGATGAATTTCGGCATACATTTGAAAAATGGAATATTACCTATACATAAAATCCCTTCACCTTATCTTTATTGTGACCTGGTTTGCCGGGCTTTTCTATATTCCTAGATTATTCATCTATCAGATCGAAGCTTCCGAAAAGGAGGAACCTGAAAAATCTATTTTGAGCAAGCAACTCGCGCTCATGTCAAAAAGGCTGTGGTACATTATCACGTGGCCATCCATGATTTTGACCAGTATTTTTGCTTTTACAATGTTATATTTAAATCCCGGACTGCTACAAATGCCCTGGATGCAGATCAAACTGTGTTTTGTCGTGCTGCTCTTTGCCTATCATTTTAAAAACAATCAGATCTTTAAGCAATTGCAACGAGGCGAGGTCAAATACACTTCGCGTTTTATGCGTATCTGGAATGAAGGGGCTACCCTTATTCTATTTGCAGTGATTTTTCTTGCAATTACAAAAAGTGCGGTGAACTGGTTATACGGCCTTTTTGGTTTATTGGCGCTCGCAGTACTGCTTATGATGGGCATTCGCCTGTATAAGCGGATACGTAAAAAAAACCCTGACGCGTAGCGGCGTGATTTTTGCTATTCACCAAAATGATGAATATGACCAAACTCTCTCTGCGCACCCGCATTTTTCTATCAATGATCATGCTCATTTTTGGGGCGTCTATCCTCATAGGTACCATATCGGTCATACAATATAAAGAAGAGGCTGAAGATTACCATACCAGCCGCTTGCTTAGAAAAGAAGATCAGATCAGGGCAGAAATCTCTTATGTGCTCAACAAAACCTCCTTTGAGGTCATTACTGAAAAAATACCCATTATCCTCAAAGAAAAACAGGATATCTATCGCATTTCCGATGTACACGAGCTCCCGATCAATATTTATGATCTTGACGGAAAACTGCTCGTCAAATCGAAGGACGGTTTTACCGTAGATACTGTAGATATCAAGCTCGCAGCTGCGATTCTGGACGGGATAGACAACACCCCAAATAAGCGGTGGGTCACCTCTATGATAAAAGAAGGGGTCAAGTATCAATCCTCTTACACCTACATCACAGACAACCAGTTTAAGCCGCTGGCTATCCTAAATCTGCCCTATATTCAGGATGATGATTTTATCACCCGCGAACTTGATGAGTTTTTGCGCCGCCTGGCGGAAGGCTATCTGTTTATGCTGCTCATAGCAATCGCCCTGTCCTATTTTTTATCCCGTTATATCACGCGTAGCTTAAAAACCATAAGCGACAAGATGATACAAACACGTTTGGACAAGCGTAATCAGAAAATAGAAATAGACGACGCCAGTGAAGAGATCAGCAACTTGGTGCGCGCCTACAATTTAATGATCGATGAGCTCGAGACCAGCGCGGCAAAGCTTGCCCAGGGTGAGCGGGAACAAGCGTGGCGCGAAATGGCAAAACAGGTGGCACATGAGATCAAAAATCCGCTCACACCCATGCGGTTGACCGTGCAGAGTTTTCAGCAGCGTTTCGATCCAAGTGACCCCGATATTCGTAAAAAACTAGATGAATATAGCAATACAATAATCCAGCAGATTGATACCATGAGCAATATTGCCTCGGCATTTTCCAATTATGCTAAAATGCCCGCGCAGCAGAACGAAACCCTCAATGTGGCTTTTGTGACTAAACTGGCCCTCGATATTTTTAATGAACCCTACATTCATTTTAAAGTCGAAAAAGAGGAAATCATAGCAAAATTTGACCGCACTCAACTTATACGTGTGGTGACCAATCTGGTCAAAAATGCTATTCAAGCTACCGAAAATGTTGAAAATCCACAGATCTGTGTCGATATAAAAATAGAAGCGGACAAAGTGCTTTTACTAGTCATAGATAACGGTGCCGGCATTAGCGAAGAGAATGCAACGTTGGTGTTTGAGCCTAAATTTACTACAAAATCCAGCGGGATGGGTCTCGGCCTGGCAATGGTCAAGAATATTGTGGAAACCTATAACGGAAGCATTACCTTTACGTCACACGTAGGCAAAGGCACTGTTTTTAAAGTCTCTTTTCCGTAGGAAAACCGCAACCCTAAAAAGTGAATTTTAGTAATAAATCTATGTTTTTCGGGTTAAATTCAGTTTAAAATGAGTTTTTTTGGCTAGTTTAAGAAATAAATCGACGATTATGAGTTACGATAACATACAGGTCAAACAAGAAGAAAATATTACCGTTATCACCATTGACCGGCCAAAAAAACTGAATGCACTTAATAGGGCTACCATAAAAGAACTGCAAGAAGCCTTTGAAGATGCCAATACAGATGAAGATACGCGTGTCGTCATATTGACGGGCTCTGGTGAAAAAGCTTTTGTTGCTGGTGCAGATATTAGCGAGTTTTCAGATTATAATGAGCGGGAAGGAAGTGCGCTGGCGCG
>JBDNGW010000631.1:0-3897 GCA_041689735.1 Leeuwenhoekiella sp.
GCACGAATCTGATCCATATGATCCATTAAGATTTTCATAGCCTAAAAATAAGAATTTTTTTTAAATTAGCTTTACGCTAGTTTTTCGGCGAGGCAGAAAAGTGTTTAAAACTAGTGGTTATTACATTTGCTGATGCTTGGCATAGTTGCGCCATTTCTCAAAACAAGCTTCCATATCCTCGGGGATTTCGCTATTGAAGCTTTTCCATTCCCCGGTTACGGGATGCTCAAAGCCCAGCGTTTTTGCATGTAAAGCTTGTCTGGGCAATACTTTAAAGCAGTTTTCTACAAATTGTTTGTATTTGGTAAATTTGGTTCCCTTTAAAACCGCATCACCGCCATAACGCTCATCGTTGAACAGCGTATGACCTATATATTTCATGTGGACGCGTATCTGGTGGGTACGGCCGGTCTCAAGCTTGCAGGAAACCATGGTGACGTAACCAAAACGTTCCAAAACGTTATAATGGGTAACCGCTTCTTTGCCGTGCTCGGAATCTTCAAAAACAATGTTCTGCATCCTGTTTTTTGGGTGCCGGGCGATATTTCCGGTTATCGTGCCGCTGTCCTGCTCCACATTTCCCCAGACGAGCGCCACGTATTCACGTTTGCTGGTTTTATTAAAAAATTGCTTGGCCAAATGCGTCATGGCAGCATCGGTTTTTGCAACGACCAGAAGTCCGCTGGTATCTTTATCAATACGGTGAACGAGCCCAGGGCGGCCGCTACTGTTCTCGGGCAGGTTCTCAAAATGGTAGGTGAGTGCATTGATAAGTGTGCCGCTGTAATTGCCGTGACCGGGATGTACCACCATTCCAGCCGGTTTATTGACCACGAGCAGCGCGTCATCTTCATAAACAATATCAATGGGAATATTTTCTGCAACCAATAGAAATTCGTGGGGCGGATGCTCAAAAAGTACGCGCACCACATCGTTGGGCTTTACTCTATGGTTCTGTTTTACAGCCTCACCATTTACATGAATATTACCGTTTTTTGCCGCTTTCTGAATTTTGTTACGGGTTGCTTTTTCGATAAAATTCATTAAAAATTTATCTACTCGAAGCGGTTCCTGACCTTTACCGGCAGTAAAACTGTAGTGCTCATAAAGCTCATCGTCCTGCTCTTCGTTATCGTTGCTGGGATTGTCCTGCATTCTAATTTTGTTTTTACTGTAAATCCCAACAGTGGGTTTTAGTAGTGAAATGCTATCTTGAAAGTTGCAGCGCAATGAATTCAAAATAGATAATGAAACCTGCCTGTCCGATTGTTGAATCTCGTTTCGACAACTATCCGGTTCAGCGGAACCTCATAGATAATACCTCAATTTTTACTTCGGAAAATAAAAAGAATACATCCCACTAACAATATTGGATTACATCAGGCGCTTGGCCCAAATTGGTCAATTATTGCGTACCATCGCCCAAAATCAGGTCAATGGTTGCCGTTTTTCTCAAACGGGTGCCCGGTTTCAGTTTTTTGCCCTCGTGTCGCATTTCGAGCACTTCATCTTCAGCGATATAGGGTTTGTAAGTGATATTGCCCATTTTAAAACCTATGGCGATCAGTGTGGGTTCTGCCTGTCTCAAAGTCCTGCCTACCACATCTGGCACTTCTATTTGGCGGTAGCCGGAAGGGTTCATTACAAGATAAATCTTTCGGTTTTCCTTGACAAATTTTCCCGGTGCAGGTGTCTGCTCGATCACCGAATATTTTGGGAAATCTGGGTTGTAGTTTGAGGAATCGATCACGACATAATTTAGATCAGAGTCATCCAACTTTTGCTTCACAAGTACCAGGTTCATTTTACCCAGATCTGGAACGGCGATGCGCTGGTCATGATTTGTGGATCCCTTGAGCCAGTACATGGAAAGAAAAACAAGCGCAACCACAAGCACCACTGCCAGAACAAGCTGAATTAAAAATGATTTACTGAATATAAAACGTATAAAACCCATTGATATGCCTTTTTTTATAGCTGCAAATTTAGTTAAAATTGAATCACTTTTTAGAGCGATTCTTTTTTTGTTTAGCTCCGCCGAAAATATATCCTTACAAATTGTGGGAGAAACTACCTTAATTCTTAAAAACCCCTCTTGTTTTCGGTCAATGTTTGTATTTTTAAACCCTTATAGGTTAATGTATATGTCAAAAAAAAATATAGCCATTGTTATGGGCGGTTATTCCAGCGAAGCCCTGATTTCCTTAAAGAGCGGCCAAACTGTTTACGAAAACCTCGACCGTAGCATTTATGAGCCATATGCCATAGAAGTGCTTCGGGAAGGATGGAACTGTGTGCTTGAAAACGGGTCAAAAATACCGATAAATAGAGCCGATTTTACCCTGAAAATGGATGAAAAAATCATCATTTTTGATGCCGTTTTTAACACCATACACGGCACGCCAGGGGAGAACGGTCTTTTTCAGGCGTATCTTGAACTGCTGGGTATACCACAGACGGCGAGCGACTTCTATCAGGCCGCGCTTACCTTTAACAAGCGCGACTGCATCAGCGCGCTAAAACCATATGGTATTAAAACCGCGACCAATTATTACCTCAATTTGGGCGATTTTATAGATGAAAAGGCAATTATTGACCGCGTGGGACTACCTTGTTTTGTGAAAGCGAATAAGGCCGGAAGTAGTTTTGGCATTTCAAAAGTGTATACCGTTGAAAAATTGTCCGCGGCCATTCAAAAGTCATTTGATGAAGATGATGAGGTTATTATAGAGTCGTTTTTAGAAGGCACCGAGGTTTCGGTGGGGGTGGTAATTTTGAATGGCAAGGCCACAGCGCTGCCGGTGACCGAGATCGTGAGCGAGAATGATTTTTTTGACTACGATGCCAAATATGAAGGTAAATCCCAGGAAATCACTCCCGCAAGAATAAGCGATGCCCAGACCAAAGCGGTACAAAAACAAGCAGAAAAGATATTCAACGTGTTAAAGCTAAAAGGGATCACCCGTGCCGAATTCATCTTTCACAATGGCGAGCCCCATTTTCTGGAGGTAAATACCACGCCCGGACTCACGCCGGCCAGCCTTATCCCGCAACAGGCCAGAGTCGTCGGTATCTCTCTGCAAGAACTTTTTGGCGCCATGATCAATAATGTGCTGCACGTTGAAAAACTGGTAAAAAGCAGCAGAAATCAACCTATTGAACCTATAAATTGAGCTATGAACAAAGCAGTTTTTCCGGGATCTTTTGATCCGTTGACTTTAGGGCATTACGATATTATTGAGCGTGGGTTGACCCTTTTTGATGAGATCATCTTGGCTCTGGGCAACAATGCCGAAAAAAAATACATGTTTTCTGAAGAGCAGCGCGAGCACTTTTTAACGGAAGCCTTTAAAGAGGAACCCAGGATAAAAATCATACGTTACCAAGGCCTTACGGTAGATTTTTGCAAGGCGAACAATGCCGCCTTTATCTTGCGCGGCCTGCGCAATCCGGCCGACTTTGAGTTTGAAAAGGCCATTGCGCACACCAATCGTAAACTGGCCAAGATCGAGACCGTTTTCCTGCTCACTTCTTCCGGCAAGAGTTATATTTCTTCCTCTATTGTGCGCGATGTGATTCGGAATAACGGGGATTATACCGGGCTTGTGCCAGATGCGGTGCGGGTGTAATTGTTTTTTTTTGCTGGTAAGAAGTTGATTTAAAAAATTTTTCTGTTGGAATCGCTTTATGACATAGCTGAAAGTTACGGTGGTACTTTGGCAAGCTCAGCAGAACTGTGAGAGACGCAGTCCTTTCATATTTAGTGTCAGCAAGAAAACTACCTGTTTTTTCAAAATCGGCTTAAATTCTTTCTGAATTTTTCTCAAAAAAACTGTAAAAGATATTTCTTGCTGATTAAATTCCTTACCAAATTGGAATTTTACGTGTCAATCTAGA
>JBDNGW010000632.1:0-5488 GCA_041689735.1 Leeuwenhoekiella sp.
AACTATAAAATGTGCTGAATCGTCTTAAAAAGGATCAATCTCGTAATTGTAATCAACTGAATTTCATTAGGATAAAATATATCAAAAGTTCTTATTTGATCCGGTTTTCCAAGAATTGGACTTTTCGGAGTGGACTCAAATACTCAATTTAAAATATCAGAAGTCAAATCGAGTGAATTTTCAAGGCGCGAGCCGAGAGAATTTGTATCGAGATTTTGTTATTGAAACCATGATATGCAGTACTTTGGTTTGCAGTGAGTTCCACATTCACTTTGATATCCTCTAGAAAAACCCGATAATTCCTCGGATGCAATTCCTCATTATCGTGTGAATACCGCGATACATAGGAAATATCGGTTTGTTTTCCGACCGGAACGGTCAAATCCAACTTTTTATTTGTGGGCATAAAAAGCAAGTCGGCAAGATCACCGATGCCGGTTCCGCTTAAATGCAACTGTGCGAAACCGGCCACCAGAGAATCAGAATAATGATATATAGAAACCCAGTCCCAACCGTTCTGGCCGTTATCCGGGCTGGGCTGCACCATGCCGAAAGGAACGGTGGCGCCGGGATACGTGTGCCCGTGACCGCCGGTTCCTATAAAGGGATCTACGTATCTAGTGAGTGGTTTCTGGTTTTGATCGGTTAGGGATTGAGATTTAGTTTCACTTTCGCCACAGGCAAGAAGTAAAAGGAATAACACGGGACATAATATATGCTTTTTTAACTTCTCCATAATTGTTAATAATAGATCAATAATCGCTGTATTTCGGCACTTTTTGAACGCGCGAAGCTCATAGGACCGTTGATAAGCGGATCTATATCATTACCTGCAGCAGTGAGTATATTGTATACCAGACCTTGAGGAACTATACCGAAAGCCTTCAACAAGAGCGCCTTTTAAAGATTCACCGTTTGCTTACAATTTCAGTAAATAAGGTAATTGCCATTGAAGGTAATTGTGTTGAAATAAACGGTTATAAATAGTACAGAGCGGAATTATCTTAATAAATTAAAGGGGCATTTATTCAAAAAAGTTGAAAAAAGCCAGTTCTAAAGGTTTTTCGACGAGTTTTTAGATTGTTATTTCTGGATCAATTTCAGTTGTTTTATCACCATTTTTAGCCGATTTATGTCCTTTTGCGGCAAAAAACCAAATGTACATATAACAAGGAATAATTATCCAGTAAGCGCTTTGCGGGTTCCAGGCGTCTGCCAAATAACCGTAAAGTGGCGGAATGATTGCCCCACCGGCCAGCGCCATGATCAAGAACGACGAACCTATTTTTGTAAAACGACCCAAACCTGCCAAAGACAGCGGCCAGATAGCTGGAAATACGAGCGCATTTGCCAATCCTAAAAGTGAGATGCACAACACCGAAACATATCCATCTGTAAAAATGGCGGACAGTCCCAATAAAATACCCAGAATCCCGGATATTTTCATCGCTTTTTGCTGACTCAAATATTTAGGAATTGTTACGGTGCCCACCAGATAGCCCACGATCATGGCGATAAGCGTATACGTGGTAAAAAACTTGGCCACATCTGTCGGGATATTCTGAGCGTTGCGTGCGTAACTTATCACGGTATCACCGGCGATGACCTCAACGCCCACATAGACAAACATAGCAAGTGTGCCCATGAGCAGGTTAGGGAACTGGAAAATGCTTTTCTTGTCCTTATTGGCCGCGGCCACCATTTCATCTTCTGTATCGGTTTCAATTTCTGGCAAAGCCGAAAAATAAATAAGGATTCCCAGCGCCACCAGAACGATTGCCATAATAACATAAGGCGTGATTACCCGCTCAGAAAGCATATCGAGTTCCGCAGCTTTTTCTACCACGTTCAGCGTTAAAAGTCTCGCTTCCAGGGCGTCCATATTTTTAAGTAGAATAGCACCAAAGATTATGGGCGCCAGCGCTCCGGCCATTTTATTACAGATTCCCATGATGCTGATGCGCTTGGCCGCGCTTTCAATAGGACCTAAAATTGTAATGTACGGGTTGGCGGCAGATTGTAACAAGGCCAAACCGGTGCCCTGAACAAAAAGACCGAACAGAAACAGCCCGTACGTACGCGAGAGGGCCGCCGGTATAAAAATAAGCGCGCCCACGGCCATAACCACAAGTCCCAAGGTCATCCCTTTTTTGAAACCGGTCTTTTGCAGCACCCAAGCCGATGGAATCGCCATCACGAAATACGAAATATACGAGGCAAAAGCGACCAGATACGCCTCAAAATTATTGAGTTCGTTGGCCATTTTGAGATACGGGATCAATACCGAATTGAGCCAGGTTACAAACCCGAAAATAAAGAAAAGCGATCCTATGATGACAATAGAGCGCTGGGTGCTGCCTTTAGACTGCGGTGGTTGGTTTTGGGTGGTGGTTGCTTGTGCCATAAACGTTTAAAATTTAGCTATTGATTATTGAATCCCTCCAGAGGGTTTAATTCCCCGAGGTTTGCCTCGAAATGAACAATAAATTTCCGATTCATACCTCGTGGGCTTGCCCCGAGGTTCTTGATTATTTTCCATCTACGAGTGCGGCTGCACCCAGAATGGAGATATTAGGTGTTTTTGAAGGTGCGATATGTATTTGATTGCGAACCCGCTCAAATGGATAATCCTTTAATTTATCAAGCAAACCCCGTTCAAATAAGGAAAATGACCGACTGACCGAACCTCCCAAAAAAACAGCTTGCGGTGACAAGATATTCATAATAATGCGAATGGCAGCGCCAACATGTGTGCCGAATTCATAAAAAATATGCTGGGCATTCTCATCGCCAGCGACGGCCATTTTACTCAGCTTCACGCCTTCCAGATCATATTGTTGCCTAAAGAATTTACCGCTGCAATAATCTTCAATAGTCTTATCCAGATATGGAATATCTGCCATTTCACCCGCGCTGGAAAGGGTTCCCGAATACATTTTCCCATCAATAACCAGACCTGCACCAAAGCCGCTCCCCAAAGTGATACCTACCAGATTGTCGTATTCTTTACCCGCACCATGGGTTTTTTCGCCAAGGGCAAACATATTGGCATCATTGGTAACCCGCACGGGTACTTGAAAATGTTCTTCCAGCCGGTCTTTAAGCGGTACTTCCTGCCAAGAAGGTATATTGGTAAGGTCGTAAACAATACCAGTTTTATCATCTACAAGACCCGGAACACCAATGCCAATGCTTTCAAAACCATATTTGGCAAAAGTTTTTATGTGTGCGATCAAGTCTTCAATGATAGCCTCTTTTGGAGCCTGGGCACGTGTAGGGTATTTTATTTCATCTATAACCTGGGCATCCTTTACGACACCTATATGCGTTTTGGTCGCACCAATATCAATACCCATTTTATATGAAGCCATAAAAAGCAGTTTTAAAAGCAGCCGACGTAAAATAAGAATCAGTCTAGCGTTTATAAAAATAAAATTATTTTTTAATAACTCCTTACTTTATCTAATTTTTTATAAAAGTTTTTTAAAGGAGAAGATTTTTTAGGGGAAGTGAGATGTTGTAAAAGCGAAATGGATTTTAGAATTTAATCTTCAAACCCTTTTAGTCTACACAAAAAAAACGGCCATTTGGCCGCTCTTTGTTTCAATATTAGGTACATAAAATTTTAGTATTTCCCTCTAATTTGACCCTGCACTTTTTTGCTATAAAAATCTTCCAGTGCTTTCATCAGCTCTTTAGACAGCGGGGGAAGTTCGCTGACTTTGGCATTCTGAGCAATATGTTTTGGCGAGCTGGCGCCGGGAATAATTGTGGAAACTTCATCATGATCTAAAATCCAGCGCAGAGACATTTCGGCCAAAGTCATATTTTTGGGACAAAGCTCTTTTAATTCGTTAGTCAGTTCAACTCCTTTTTCAAAGGGCAGACCGGCGAAGGTTTCACCTACATTAAAGACTTCCCCATTTTGATTGAAGTTACGATGGTCATTTTCTTCAAACTTGGTATCCTTATTGAATTTTCCAGTAAGTAAACCACTGGCCAATGGCAATCGAACAATAATTCCCACTCCCTTTGCTTTAGCTTGCGGAAGGAGTTCGTTGACCAGTTTTTGTCTAAAAATATTGAAAATTACCTGTAAAGATTGTAATCCTTCTTGCTCTAAGCAGATTAGGCCTTCTTCCACACTTTCAACACTGGCGCCAAAATGTACTATTTCCCCTTCCTTCTGCAAGGTTCTCAACCAGTTAAAAATATCACCTTTTCTTAATTCTTCGGTGGGGATGCAATGTAGTTGAAGCAAGTCAAGCTGCTCAACGCCCAACCTTTTCATGGAAGCTTCCACACCGTCCCGCAATACCTTTTCAGTATAATTATCAGGGAAAATATCGCCGTTTCGACCAAATTTTGTCGCGGCCTTTACTATTTTTCCTTTATTTTTCAGAAAAACTCCGACCAATTTTTCACTTCGGCCATTGCCATATACATCTGCGGTGTCATAAAAAATGATGCCACTTTCAAATGCCATATTTAAAATTTGCTCGGCCTCACTTTTTGCGATCTTACTGCCCCAGTCCGCTCCTATTTGCCAACAGCCGAGACCAACTTCACTTACTTCAAATCCGTTTTTTCCCAATGTTCTGTTTTTCATATAAATAATGCGCTTTTTAAGAGGTTTGCACTAATTTTTATTGCTTTTGGAAGGTTTTTTAAATATTCCCTCCGTAAAGAAATATAAGAAATTCAGAAGTATTTTTACTTAAAATTGACATAAGGTGAACTTTCAGAAAAATCTGAGAAAATTTCGCTCAAGAACAGCGCCAGAAATGACTGTCTGGCGGAAAAGGCAATTACGCGACGTATAATTTCAATATAATAGAGATCAGCAGTTAAATGCATAGTTATATTAGAGGTACTATTGTGTAGATCATTGTTTTGAAAATATTATTTTCTGAAAACAGCGAGGAAACCCCACCGCCTATAGGCATCCCTAAGCACGTTCGGCACTGGCTCTCCCTTTGGAAATAAGGGGGGAACTACAAAACATCATTCTCATTTATATTAAAGCTTGAAACTATCTACTGAACTCTAAAATATAAATTTTAAAATTTGGCTCAGAGCATTGTGAAATGGGCAAGCAGGTAGAATCTACTGGTGGGATAAAAAATAAGGACATTGCGAAAGATACACAAAGTCCTATATTATAGAAGTTTAAATTTTCTGTTGAAAGTCAGCAGTTAACGATAACCGGTTTCATTTATGCAGGTTCCAAAGCTCGTTTTGACTTTCGGTACACGTAAACGGGATATATGTTGCGCTTCGCAAAACGGTTCAGTTTATCGCTATTTACCATCTTTATAAATATTTTCTTCGTAACCCCAAAGTATTCATAGGATCTGTTTAGAAATAACCTGCCCATTTCTATGGGTTCTTTTGCCCAGCAACTGCGCCTGCCTTTGCCGGTAGGCAGGTTGAAAATACTCGCCATAGCTACGGCTATGTCTGCGTTTTTCGCCTTGTTGATGAACAA
>JBDNGW010000633.1:0-10966 GCA_041689735.1 Leeuwenhoekiella sp.
ATTACTGTTGGTTTCATTTAAGCTTCCGCTAAAGACAAAAATTCCTTCTCCCATACTTAAAAAGACATTTCCATTATCAAGCGTCAATGCCGGCGAACCTGCGTTATACTGAAAATTCTGTGATATACTGGGATATTGAAAGTTGATCGCCTGGCGTTCAAAAACCTCACGGTAAAGGGGATGCTCATAATTGATAGTTGTAATCAAGCTCTTTTCAGTATTTTTTTCGCCGTAAGGCGGAAGCCCAAACGCGGTCAGCAGTGTAGTATATACAGAAGGTTCCGCATCGTTATTGGGAATCAGGATAAGTTGACCACCGTTTTGCCGAAATGAAAGCAATATAGTAATAAGTGACTGCGGAATCGTTTTCAGTTCGTTGAGAACAATAACCTGCTGATCAGCTATGAGATTATACGAAAGTTTATCGGCACTTACGCTTTTATAATCATAACCGCAAGCGTTGAAAATTTTTGCCAAGTAATCATCCGCAATATTATTGATACTTAAAACTTGTAGTGCATCTGGATTTTCAATACTAAAATAAAAGTTGTTATCATAGAGGAGTGCTGCGTCGTTGATGCTCAGTCGCCCAAGAAAGCGAGTGTTTGTAGGAATTCTGAAACTTACTTGACTTGTAGTGGCATGATCAAAAGATACGGTGGCTTTTGCAATCAATTTATCTTCATTAAAAAGGGAAACCGGTATTTTCTGATCGTTATTTGAAGACCGTTTAACAAAAACCTTTAATTTATAAGTATCTTCTGAACGGGTAATCGCAAGACTGTCAATATTTATATTTTGTGCCGGAATGGGGAGCATTTTTACCCAATGTTGCGCTATGCCAGGCAGGGAATCCAGCATTTTGGAGTCCAGCGATTGAAAATCTGAAACGATAATAAGTTCTTTCAACAAAGAAGGATCATCCGAAAACGCATTGTTTAGTTTTAGTTTGAGGACGGTGGCTTCAAGTTCTTTAGAAGTGTAACGTATTCCCAGCAGTTTGTTTTGATCTGCTTCGATGCTCATATTTTTATATTCCTCGTCATTGGTAATCAAGGTAAAATTGCCTTGTGAATTTTCTATAAGATCCTGTATCGCTTCGGTAAGCAGCGGCCCCTTATTGCCCTTGGCCTGCATGCTATAGGAATTATCCAAAAAAATAACAATTTCCCTTTCGCGCGTAGCGTTCTCATTATTAGGAATAAAAGGCTGTGCAAAAGCAAGAATGACCGCGATGAGCGCTAGTAAACGGGTGGCGAGAATCAGCCATTTTTTTAATTTTGAACTTTTGCGTGTATTTTTTACGACCGCCTGTAGAAAGGAAACATTGCTGAATGGCGTTTTCTTAAAACGCCGTAATTGAAATAGATGAACAATAATGGGAATAAGCAGTAAGAAAAGGGCATAAAGTAAGTCGGGATTCTTAAACTGCATGTGCACGTGAGGTTACTGGCACGAAAATACTCGATTTATAAGAGATACCGAGAAGTTTTGATTCAAATTTTTAAAAGAGTCAACCTTTCAAAGTGGTATTTTTATTTGGAATGGAATAGTGTCCGATATAGAACAGAACAACAAATAAACCTGATTAATCATTTGCAGAAAACAACTTCATATCCTTACTATTTTATAGAAAACTAAAAACCGAAATATAGCTCAAAACTGCCGAAAATGACGTGTTTTCAGCGGATTTTGAGTCATAAAAGTTCTTATTTTGCGCTTAATTCGGTCATTGCTTTGTTATTTTTCAGCTGCAGTGGCACATTTTGTTTACGTGCCGTAAAAGTAAAAGTGCTGCCCTTATCAATGGTCGACTCTACAGTTATGGTTCCTCCCAGATTAGTAACTAACTTTTTAACGGTAGAAAGACCTATACCATTACCTCGGTTTCCATTTTTATCCTTTTCGGCAGCGACCTGAAAAAGATCAAAAATATGTTCCTGTTTATTAGCTGAAATTCCTATTCCATTATCACTTATTGTAAAAATATAATAATCCTCATTTTCATTACAAGTCACCTCAATTTCTGGATTCTCCTTGTCATTATATTTAATACTGTTGCCAATCAGGTTAATAAATATCTGGTATAGGGCAGCCCGGTTACAGTTAATTATTATATTTTCTTCCGGAAGGTCAATACGTGTAAAATAATCTGTATTTACCATATCCTCTATTTCTTCCAACAAATGATGCAAGTGAAATTCTTCCCGCTGGTCAATACTTAAATTGTCGCTTTCATAATGTTGTAAAATACTACTGATATATTCACTGAGCGAAAATGAAGAACTTTTAAGATAATGGAGATATTCAATACCTTTTCCATCCAGAAATTGCCTGTATTTCGCCATGAGCAAATCGGCAGTTGTGATAATATTCGCCAGCGGCATTTTCATATCATGGGAGACCACACCTGCAAAATCCTTTAAAAGTTGGTTTTTTTTGATTAAATTTTCCTGTAGGCTTTTGTTCTCCAGATTTTGTTTATGAAGTTCAAAAAGACTGACTACCTGACTTGCTAAAGCTTTTAAGGTTATGATCTGCTTTTCGTCCAGTTTTCTGGGAGTTCGGTCAAAGACACATAGAGTTCCCAATGCGTGCCCTCTTTTATCTATTAACGATACGCCAGCATAAAAAATCATATTTGGTTCTCCAGTTACCAATGGGTTTTTTTTGAAACGGACATCATTTCGAGCGTCTTCAATAATAAAAATAGGTTCATCACACTGTATGGCGTGCGTGCAAAAGGAAATTTCACGGGGAGATTCGGATATTTGTATACCGTAATGGGACTTTAAAAAATTTCGGTTATAATCTAGCATTGTAATTAGCGATACTGGCGTATCACATATATATGCAGCAATCTGAGTAATATCATCATAGCTTTGCTCTGGTAAAGTGTCTACCAGTTTGTAGGAATTTACGGCTTCTTGGCGTAGTTGTTCTTTCATTTCCGGTGGTACCATAAATGGTTTAAAATATAATACATCAGTTCGTTCCAATTTTAGATTTTGAATTAAAAAAACACTCAACGTATTGATTTACAATTTAAAAGACGAAAATCTTAATTTTATGATAAAGATAGTATTTTCAGTAATTAATGGAAAATATGTCGCCTTCTATTTTAAGAATTACTGTTAAAGTTAAAAATGATGCTTTTCAAAAGCACTCAGTCCAAATAATGCGTAATCATATTTAACAGGATCATCGGGATCCAGTTTCCTCAATCTGTTATCGAGTTCACTTACCGCAGCTGCATCGTTTTGCTTGCGTTTTAAAAGTCCGAGTTGCCTTGCAATGCGACCGGAATGCACATCTAGCGGACAAGAAAGCTGGGCGGGACTGAGCGATTGCCAGATACCGAAATCCACTTTGCTGTCCGACCGAACCATCCACCGTAAGAACATATTAATACGCTTAGCTGCAGATTTTTTAAAGGGATCGCTAATGTGCTTTTGGCTGCGCCGTAAATGTTCTACCTCAAAAAAAAGTTTTTTAAATGCATGAATACTCGGTTGTAAGGACTTTTTTTTAGCATTATTCTGAAAAACGGACTCTAAACCTCCATAATTGGTATAAATATGGCGTAAACCGCGAATAAATGTGCTAAAATCAATGCCATTAAAAGTGCGGTGCACGAAATGATCAAAGGATTTCAAATCATCTTCTTGATGCTGCATTACAAAATTGTAGGGATCGTGATCCATCAATTGCATCATTCTAGTAGCATTGGTAATAATGCTCTTGCGATTTCCCCAGGCGATGGTCGCGGTAAGAAAACCAGCGATCTCACGATCCTCTTTTTTGATGAAAAGATGTGGGATCTGTATGGGGTCAGTGCCAATAAATTTAGGTTGTTCATAAAGTGCCACTTTCTCATCCAGAAAATTCCGCAGTTCGCTATTTTTCATTTTCGTCAACAATCTTTCCGTCTACCATGGTCAATTTTCTATCGGCCATATTGGCCAGCTCTTCATTGTGGGTCACGATTACAAAGGTCTGGTTGAACTCATCGCGGAGTTTGAAAAAAAGTTGGTGCAGGTGTTCTGCAGACTCACTGTCCAGATTACCCGAAGGTTCGTCGGCCAGGATAAGAGCAGGATTGTTTATGAGCGATCTGGCCACCGCGACCCGTTGCTGCTCACCGCCCGAAAGTTGGTTGGGTTTATGTTCCCCGCGGTGCGAAAGTCCTAAAAATCCCAAAAGTTCCCTGGCTTTGTCCTCGGCCTTGTTTTTTTCGGTCTTTGCGATAAAAGCGGGAATACATACATTTTCCAAAGCAGTAAACTCTGGCAATAATTGATGGAACTGAAAGATAAAACCAATATTCTGATTTCTGAATCTACTGAGTTCCTTATCAGATAACCGAGCAATATCTGCCCCGTTTATATCCAATACCGTTGTGGGGTTTTTATCTGCCCTATCAAGCGTGCCAAGAATCTGAAGCAAAGTGGTTTTGCCGGCGCCACTTGCACCAACAATAGACACCACTTCGCCTTTATCAATATTTAAGTCCACGCCTTTGAGCACCTGTACATCACCGTAAGATTTTAAAACCTGTCGTACTTTTATCATTTTTAGCCTTTACTTTTAAATAGGAATTTAAGCTGTGCATAATCCACAAAATAAACCACGCGCAAAGATATGGTATGTTGTACGGGCTGGGCAAAAAGTTCGCTTAAACTAGTGGTGTAACCAAGGTCGCTTTTTCCGCTTTGTTGAAAAATTTGGTTCCTGTAAAGCAGTACGGCCTCACTGCCCGGCGCAAACCGCCAGCTGAAGCTGAGGTCAAAGTTCCAGATGTTAAAGTTAGTATTGGGGTCATTCAGTGACAGGTTATACGCCGCAGGGCTCAAGGTGCCGTCTCTTTTTAGCCTGAAATATCTATTATCGGCATAGTCTACCGTGCTCCAGAAGTTACGGAAGCTTAGGTTGATGGCCTTATATGGGTCAAAGTTGTAACTGGCCCGAAAGGTATTTTCTAATTGTGTTATGTCGCGCTGACCCAGGTAAATATCTACTGCCGTTTGTGTCACATAACCCACATTGTTCATGCGCCTGGAGTAGTTTGAAGAAAAGCGCACAAAGAATCTGTCGCTGAACCTGTATCGAGGGGAAGCGCTCATTGACCAGCGTCTTCGGGGATTTTCAAAATGGGAAGTATAGCTCCCGGTCAGATCATAGGCAAACTTTTTCCTAAAATCCGAAGATATAAAAAAGTCCGATCCCAAGTTGTCCTCAAAGATCACGAACCTGCCTGGCGCGCGCGGCTCAAAGTAATCGCTGTAACTGGAGTTGTAGTCAAAATTGAGCCCAAAGGCCAGACGGCTGGGCAAAACAAAAATGGTGTTGAGGTCATAGGTTTCGCCCACACGCACGGCGGGGTCGTATAGCCGCTGGTGCCGGCCCCTTAAGCTGATTCTGTAACGGTTAAAAATGGGCGTTGGCTGAAAAATCTCGTAAGAGAGCCCCACGTTCACATTGTTATAATTATTCCTTCTCGCCAGCCCTAGATCATTATTGTCAAAAGTGGTGTTTGCAAGGTCATGACCTACGCGCCAGCGGAAGTTGCCCTTGATGTCCCTAATGTCAACTTCAGTGCGCAAGCCAGTTTTTAATTGGCCAAAATTACGCACATTACTCAATAGAGCCCTGCCGCGCGCATTCTATTCTGCTTGTCCGCAACATCAAAGGCCAGGCCTGTTACCACCCCGTCCCTGAAGGCGGTACCACTCCTGAGCACGCTGGTATTGACAAAGGATATAGATGAATTTTGGTTGAACTGTTGGTCGAGCACAATAACATTGTAATTGGCCAGGGATTCCGTATTGACCAGCTGCTCCACGCCGGTCACTGTATCTTTGATCACCGCTACTGCCTTATCGGTAATGGCATTGAGGATGCCAATGCCCAAGTTTCCTTTTGTGCGGCCCGATATTTTAATGGCATTGATGAGCTTTACCCGGTCAGGGCTTGTCATAATACGTTTGTTCTCGCCCAGTGTGTCGGCCAGAATAGGCCTGGTAGGCGCACTGCCTATCCGTCGCGATAAAAAAGTACCACCCTTATCAAAAAGCTCTATTCCCTCGATAAAGAACTGTCTTTTTTCACTGAAGGTTTGCTCAAACGGGCCTAAGTTAAGCTGCACATTGTCATAGCCCACTTGGCCAAAATCTGGGATCAGCGTTGCGTCTAGCGTAAAACTATTGCTCAGTCCATATTTTATGTCCATGCCCGCGCTCACGCTGGCAGAGTTTGCACCGTCGTTACGCTGTACAACTCCTTGCACGTATGGAAAAAGGTTGAGGCGCACGGGCGGTTTTATGTTTTTCACACCTACTACGCTGCCGTTATATTGCGTCTGCCGGCCTTTTTCCTTGTCGATGAAATTCCAGGAGTGCGTCTCGTTTTCCTTGATTAGTTTGCGGTAGAAATTAATGCTCCAATCTTGTACCTGTTTTTCGGGGAAGCGCAGGGCATTATACGGGATTTTAAATTCGGCATACCAGCCTTTTTCGTCCCTGCTTATACTCGCTTCAAAAACAACATTATAAGAAAAATCCTCCCCGTTTTCATTGACTTTAGAGTCTGCTATGGTGCCCGCACTGGTAATATAGAAACGTGTCTCGTTAATCCCGTCGTTATAGGTGTTGAGTGCGATGGCAAAATGATCTGCCTGTGTCCTGATATCGTCGCGCTGGCTGAACTGGCCTGCGATGCTATCTGGATGGGGATAGCGCATAAAGGCAGCAATATATACGGCATCATTGTCATACGCCATTTTGACTTCCGTCTGAAGGCTTTCGGGCACAGTTCCTATATTGCCCGGCTCAAAGGGGAAAAAACTGTTTGAGGGCGCGGTTTTCTGCCAGACGACATCATCCAGCACACCATCTATGCGCGGCGGGCTTTCCGTGAGTCGGAAAGCGGTAATGACCTTATCCCGTTGGGCAAAAACAACGGTAGCCATCAGCATAAAAGTGGTGACAAGAATTGTTTTGAACAAAGTATATAGGAGTAAGGAAATTGATCTTAAAACGACATATATAAACGGTGTGCGCAAAAGATGTTACAATATTACGTTAATTAGCAGAAAGCCCGAAAATTAAAAACTATATTTCCTAAAAAGATATGCAAGAAAAAAGTAAAACAGCAACCTTTGCAAACGGCTGTTTCTGGTGTACAGAAGCGGTGTTTCAACGATTTAAAGGAATAGAGCAGGTACGAAGTGGTTATACAGGTGGGAAGATTAAAAACCCCGCTTACAGGGAAGTCGCTGTGGGACTTACGAGCCATGCCGAAGCGATACAGTTTCAATATGACCCAGAAGTAATAAGCTTTAAAGAATTACTTGAGGTATTTTTTACAACGCACGATCCAACTACGTTAAATAGGCAGGGCAATGATGTAGGGACGCAGTATAGGAGTGCCATATATTTTGATTCTGAAGATCAAAAAAACACTGCTGAAGCTTATATCGCTTGGCTGGAAGAAAATAAAGTTTTTGACAAACCCATAGTTACCGAAGTAAAACCACTGGAATCTTTTTACAATGCAGAAGAAGAACACCATGTGTTTTACAACCGAAATAAGGAAATGGGCTATTGCCAGTATATCATCAATCCTAAGATTGACAAAATACGCAAGCATTATCTCCAAAAACTAAAAGAAGAATACACAAATTAAACAAATTTATGTCATATAAAGAATATGCTGAATACGATATAGAACTGAAAGAGGGAATGATGGATCATTTTTCTTCCATTATTACAGACCTTGGCGAAGACGTAACCCGCGAGGGAATCCAGAAGACTCCAGAACGCGCAGCTAAAGCCATGATGTATCTTACACAAGGCTATAAAATGAACGCGGAAGAGATTCTCAAAAGCGCCATGTTTGCCGAGGATTATAACGAAATGGTGATCGTAAAGAATATAGAGCTGTATTCACTTTGTGAGCATCACATGCTTCCATTTTTTGGAAAGGCACATATAGCATATATACCAGACGGTCACATTGTAGGGATCAGTAAATTGCCTCGGATTGTAGATGTTTTCGCCCGAAGGTTGCAAGTCCAGGAAAGACTTACTTATAATATTCTTGAGTGCATTAACAACACGCTTAAACCGCAAGGTGTGGCCGTGGTGATAGAAGCTTCTCATATGTGTATGATGATGCGCGGGGTGCAAAAACAAAATTCGACTACAACAACATCTGGTTTTCGGGGACAGTTTGAAAAGATTGAGACGCGCAATGAGTTTTTAAAGCTTATCAGCTCAGATTTGAGTTGATCTGACACTTTAATTGTATTTAATTTTAAAAATTAATCTATGATCAAGAATAAAAAAAGCTTACTTGTAAAAGGTTTAATTTACGATCTGGTAGGTATGGCATCAATGGCCATACCGGTCGTTGGGCCTTTTTTAGATTTGGGCTGGGCACCTTATGCCGCTAGTCAAATGAGCAAGATGTATCCCGGTAAAAAAGGAAAACTGGCTTCAGTATTGGTATTTATTGAGGAAATTCTGCCTTTTACAGATATTATTCCTTCATTTACCTTAATGTGGGTTTATACCTTCATTTTCAGCAGGGAACCTTCTAATGCTAATAATAAAATTTATGACGCAGAAGTGATCAATTAAAATAATTATGATCATTATATATTAAAGAAAAACCGGGCAAATTGCTCGGTTTTTTGCGTTTCTACCTGCTTTTTTTTATTTAAATCCTACACTCAAAAGTTATAATCGCATTGATATCTGAAAATCGAATCTCCTTTGCCGTCAAACAGGCAAACCTCGCTTTTTTTGACGGGTATCCAAGTTAGGTACTGGAACTGCCCGTACCTATGAATAATTTTTAAAATACCAATTATTTTATTTACGGCCGCGCTGTATTTTGACGATCTTAACTACCACAAAATACCCTATGAGAAGGATAATGAAATACCAAAAGTAAGAGACGGGCTCACCTTCTCCGCCCACCGTGGTAAAGAGCCGTTCCCAACGTATTTTGTTAAATCCTGTGGCATTACTGTCCCAGCTCATGAAAATTAAAACTGGCTTGCCCACAATATGATTACCGGGTACATAACCCCAAAAACGACTATCTTCTGAGTTGTGACGGTTATCGCCCATCATCCAGTAATAATCCTGTTTAAAGGTATATTCGGTTATGGGTTGACCATTTAAAAGCACTTGGGTGCCGTTCTGGGTAAGAGTATTATCTATTCCCATTTCATCACCTTCATAAACTTCTATTAGGCGTTTATAAAACGGTAATGTTTCCGGATTAATGGGTGTTGTAGTTCCTTTTTTAGGAATATAAAAACCCTTCATCTGATCCCTGTTGCCTAAACTTGCCTTTCCTTTTGGAAAAATAGTGGGATCAACCTGACCCTTGTCCATGACATTGCGTTTCAGCGAACTCACATTGGGATGGTTCTTGAAACTGGTCGCGCTTTCTTCCGTTAAGGAAAAAACGATAAAATCATTCCCGCTGGTAAAGCGCATCCCATCAGTGATATCATAACGTTCATATAGGTTTTGCGCGTTAAAGCCTCCGGTAGCTGTTCCAGTATAACTGTACTGTGGCTTGGCGCGATCTGGTAGATTTATAAGTTGTCCGTTTGCATAAACCTTACCATCCACAATTTTAAGGCTGTCGCCCGGAAGGCCTACGCAGCGTTTTACGTAATTTGATTTTTTGTCAATAGGTTTGTCATAATACTTACCATCATCCATCCCATAAAACCGGTTGACGGTATCTACCGGCCAACCGAAAACAACAATATCAGATCGTTCTACATCTTCAAAACCTGGAAGGCGATAATAGGGGAGTTGGGGCCAGTTCGTATACGATTTGGTCTTAATAAAGGGAATGGTATCGTGCACCATGGGAAAACTTACCGTGGTCATGGGCGTACGTGCCCCATAGTGAAACTTGCTCACAAACAAAAAATCACCCACAAGCAGTGTTTTTTCCAGCGAAGCGGTGGGAATGGTAAAAGGCTGCATAACGTAGGTGTGCACAATCGTGGCGGCAACAACAGCAAAGAGAATCGAACTCACCCATTCTCCCGAGCCACTTTTTGGGATGAGGGAGCGGTTTTCTATATAGGTGCCCTGATCTACGTAATTGACATAATAGATATAGAAACCGAGTGTTACAATGACCAGAATAGTATCGGTAAGGCTTTTTTTACCAAAACTGCGTATGGTTTCCACCCAGATCACAGGGAACATAATCAAGTTTACAATGGGAATAAAAAGTAGGATGGTCCACCAGCGGGGCCGGTTGATAATCTGCATTAAAACCACCGCATTATAAACCGGTACTGCAGCTTCCCAAGCTTTCCTGCCTGCTTTCACATAAAGCTTCCAGGTACCCAAGAAATGAATGACCTGCACGGCCAGAAAAAATAAAAACCATTGTGTTATTGTCATATCTTTTTTTTAATGCTAAATACTAAAGTTTTAATTTGAATTTTGATCCCGATAGTTATCGGGAAAATTTTGAATGGAAATGCAAGCTATAAGAATTGGAGCGAATAAACCAGTAATTGGTAGGTCGCGATTCCGAGAAAAGCTGATACTATCATGTGAACAACTAAAATATTTCTCATTTCGAATTTTGTGGAATTGATCTTTTTCCCCATTTTAACGAGTTCCAGATCGATATTTTTCAATGCGAAAGTGCCATATATAGATTTCAATTGAAATTTTTCATCATTGACTTCAAAGAAATGCGTTGTACCTCCAAATGACAATTTATTAGAAACCTACCAGTCATTTAAGTAAACACTTTCTTTTCCAAAGAGCGTCTTAGAAAATTCAACCTGCTGTTTATCAATTGTAAAAACCGCTTTTTTCATTACTTATTTCTCACTTTTGCATTCAAAATATATCTAATCAATAACTGGCAATTCAAATTATTTTCTGAAAAATTTTCAAGAAAGTAATAATTTTCA
>JBDNGW010000634.1:0-2329 GCA_041689735.1 Leeuwenhoekiella sp.
CGTTTTTCTCCTTTTAAAGTTTGCTGTTTTGCCAAGAGTTTCTTTAACTCCAAATCCGATTCTTTAATATCTAAAATTGCCTTTTTCCCCATGTCTAAATATACGAATTATATACGGCAATACAAAACTATTTTGGTATTACCTCCATATAAATGCTCATAAAAACTGGCCATATCGGTTAACGTGGAAGCAATACTTCCGGCAGCAAATACCCAGTTTTCGAAAAATTTATAATTTAAATTGGTAAAAATATCCTCTCCTTCCATAGTCGTGGGATGTACCAGATCAGGGATGTTTTTAGAAACATATCCATAAGAATCCTTCATTCCGCAAGGCTCAAAAATCCGTTTCTCCAACAATTTAAAATAAGGTGCATCATTGATTTTTTCCAAGATTTCGCCCAATAATAGATAATTGGTATTGCAGTATTCATAGGTGCCAACTTTCGTTATGTCCTGCGGTGCAATTTCTGCATAATAGCTTCCACGGAAAAGGTTATCGTTAGTGACGCTATAACCGTCCACATTGGGGCCACCCACCGTTCGACCGAGTCCGCTTTCATGTTTCAGCAACTGCTTTATGGTCACATTTCCGGGAATATTCTCGATAGGGTTTAGGAATCTGCCCAAACTATCGGTTAATTTTAGATTCCCTTTTTCCATTTCCTGAAGGATCAAAACCGATGTAAAGGTTTTGGTGGCGCTTCCTATATTAAAGACCCTATTATTATTATCTTCTGAAAAACCAACTCTTGCGGCTTCAAAATTGCCGTCCTTTTTTACCAAAACGCCCATTTTTATATTTTCTGGAACATAATACTGTTCATATTTACACAATACATCTTTTAAATTATTCTCCTGCGCTTGCGCGGAAAATGTGATTAAAAATGCCAAAACGGCTGTCATTAAAAATTGAATACATGTGTTCATAATTTAAAAATTAGATTAATTGATTATATAAAATACATAGTATTACTATGTATTAGGATAAAAATTTTACTTGTTTTTACTTTTAAGCCGAAGTAACAAGGTTATGGCAACATATAATATAACGATAGAAACAAGCATCGCAGGAATAAACCAATTGCCCAATACTTCCACAATATTTTGCGATTCAAGATAATCTGGATTTATCTTACCAAGGGCCATAAATTTACCGTTTTTCAGAAACAGACCAACCTCTGCAGGATTTGTTACTTTCGCATAGATTAAAAAGACAAACACAGAAAGTGATATATATAAAAGTGCCATAAAAATATAGAAAATCCCATTTCCCACATTAAGGACAAGCGCTTTAAAAACATGAATGGGATTGAAGGTTTTTGTAGCTTGTTCCAGCTTTTTCTCTGCAATAAGCGGTTGCAGCACTTCTTCCGGTTCGCCCAATTTGTCCAAAACATCCAGAAGTCGGTCAGCTTCATCTTCATTCACATTGCGTTTCATGCCCTCATAAATATGGCTGTTGAACTCCATCAACACATCTTCCCGATCATTTTTAGCCAAGGGTTGGATAGTTTTTTTCAGACGATTGATGTAGGACGCATAAATCTTTTGAGCGGTGCTTTTTTGAAAATCAATTGCTTTCATTAGGAGATGCGTTTTATGGATTGTTCTAAGGTTTCCCAGTATTTTTTCATTTGAACGATCGTATTTATGCCTTCTTTGGTAAGAACATAATACTTCCGTGGGATTCCGGATTCCTGTTCGACCCATTTTGAGGTCACCAGATTCTCTTTTTTAAGTCGGTTCATCAATGGATAAAGCGTTCCCTCGGCAATTTCTATAGATGTCTGTTCCTTAACGCTTTCTATAAGTTCGTAACCATAAAGCTCCTTACCCTTTAAAATATTCAGGACAATAAAAGAAAGTGTCCCTTTTTTGACCTGCGATTTCCATTTTCTGATGAATTCCTCGTTCATGTGACAAACCTATAACAAAATACATAGTAATACAATGTTATAGCCAATTATTTTTTTTGCCTTGTATTCGTTGGGATATAAGCAGTTGTTGAAAATGACAATTTCAATTGATTTTAATAAAAAACCATTCCAAAAAAGTTTTCGTAGAAAGAGCGTTGTTGGTTGAAAAATGCGGTTTTCGATCTGTTTTAGCCTTTAACAAATTGCGAAATTCTTTCAGAATTCCACTATCATTGACGTAACTGGATAATTTATTAAAAATCAATAAAATAAGATATCTGGTTGAAAATGAAAAAATCAGTTTCAATTTTATATTCTAAACTGATCGCTCAGGCAAAGTCAACTTTTCCAAAGGCAAAAAAGCTTTGGAAAAGGGTGCGTACTGTAAAAGTGTGCAGAATGTCACTTCGA
>JBDNGW010000635.1:0-10597 GCA_041689735.1 Leeuwenhoekiella sp.
AGATCGTGTCTCTTTATCGTCTTCTTTTGGTACTTTTCCCTCGTGAATATTGGTAAGTTTATGCAGGTTTCCTTTCTCTAGATCATAGCGGTACGCATTGTTGGCATACGTAAAGGTGATTTTATCTTCATCATTCATAAAAGTGGGATCCTGAACGGAAGAATCCAACTGTAGCAATTCTTTTTTGGTGTCTTTTTTGACATCATAAATATAAAGAACGCCGTCTTCGGTAACTAATTTTTTGGTTTTACCTTCATTAAAAGTTCCGTAGGAGGAGATTTTATTTCTCTTTTCGCGCAAGCTTACCTTTTCGATTTTATCCTGGTTGTTTATCCTGATTTTATAGAGCGAATCTACTGGATTTTGCTCAGGATTGTATTCAAAATAAATAGTCTCGCCCTGCGGTCCCCATTCGACATTGGAAGGAAAAGTACCCATCCATTGCGGGTTTTGCATGATTTTTTCTACGGAAAGCGGGCTGGTCTGCGCAACACTGCTTTCAGCAAAAAAAAGCGTGAGAACAATGCTGAATAATTTAATGATGGAGGATGTTTTAAGGAACATAAAATGTGGCGGTTGAATTTATTTAAGGAAAAAGCAAGGTACTTAAATTAGTGGATTATAAATAGGGCAAAAACACTCAAAAACGGATAGAAAACAGGGTAAAATACACCGTTTTCTAATTGTTCGGATAAAAACCATGTGCGATAAGTTAGTTTAGTGAAAAACATTCGACCTATTAAATAGTGATTGAAAATTAACCAAAATCACTGTAAAACCGATTAAAAACAGTAAAACAGAGCATTAAATGAATATTAAAGGTAAAAAAATATTGATTACCGGTGGATCTAAAGGTATAGGTCGAGCCATAATTGCAGAACTCTATAAAAATGGCGTAAACCAGATTGCAGTAGTAGGTCGGGATCTCAAAGCCATAAAAACCTTGGAATCTGAATTTCCAGAAGCTGAATTTTTATGCATTCAAGGAGATGTATCAGAATTTGAAGCTATCAAGAATATTGTTTCAACCTTAGAAAACACATGGGGCGCTCTTGATATCTTAATCAATAATGCAGGTGTAGTAAGTGCCGGTAAACTTGAAGAAATTGAGGATGAAGATATCATTGCTCAGCAAAATATTAATGTAACGGGATTGATCCTGCTTACAAAGCATGCATTGCCTTTATTGAAAAAAAGTAATGAAGCCGCAATAATCAATGTGTCATCTGGACTGGGACTCATTGCTATGCCATTTTATGCGCCGTATGCAGCTACCAAAGCGGCAGTAAAACATTTTTCTGAAGCGATGAGAAGAGAACTAAAACCCTTTAATATTCATGTGATGACCCTGTACCCTACGGCTACAGATACCCCAATGATGAAAACTGCTTCTGGTGGCGGAATGGATTCTCCTGAACTCGTAGCTTTAAAAATGGTAGAAGGTTTAAAAAACAAAGAAATAGATGTAATTCTAGGTGGGTCACAACAAAAGGAAGATAATAAAATCAATTTTAAAGATCCGCTTGAATTCGACAAAAAAGTAAGTGGTATGTATGATGCGATGCAAAAGCGTGCGTCAGAGCATCGGTCTATGTGATGAAAGTTATTAATGAATAAAAAAACCAGAAAATTTTCCTGGTTTTTCTGTTTAACATTGGGCATTTCATACTAATTCAAATCAGGCTATTTTATTGTTAAAAACTTAATAAAACCTGTGGTTCAAAAGGATTTTTAGATATTAAAATTAACTGATTAAGCGCTATTGCACCAGTACTGATGTGTGACCACCACGACAAGCCTGTCGAAGAGCTTGTCCCCGAAGTATCTACGGTTCAGTTTGTAGCAGAATTCATTAAGATAGTTCTGAAGATATTTACCGTCTATCTTATGATATATGCCCAAAAAATTCCTTTTTGCATTGCTTATGGCAATATGTACCCATTTGAGTGTTGTTTTGGTCGTTTCCTCACCCGATTTTTCGGCGAGGTGCATCTCCACGTAATCCTCTATGTCCACGTAACTGGTACTCTTGTCACTGAATACGATGCTCTTGCCATGTAGGCTTTTGGATACCAGTTCGTTGACCCCATCCTTTTCATGGGTCTCCAGTACCTTCATCTTGAAGTAGCGGACGTGGCTGTCCGTTTTGCCGGTCTCAACGTCCGCAAGCTTGGTGGACTCGGCCATGACGGCCACGTTCGATTGGCGCTGGCTCCCCCGCCCCCGCTTGAGCTGCCGTCTATGGCCCTCATCCGTGGCCTTCTCAAAATAGCCCTCATCGAACTCGATCATCCCCTCCAGGCCATAAAGGTCATCCCGCTTGCCCATGGCGGCGCGTATCCTGTGCATCAGGGACCATACGGTATTGTACCGCCTGTGGCTGATCTGTTTTTGGAGCTCCTTGGCGGACATCCCCTTTTTGGTAAAGGTCATGAAGGCCATTGCCAGGTACCATTTGCGCACCGGCAGGTTGGAGCTCTGCATGACCGTCCCGCTGCGCAGGGAGGTCCTGAAGTCGCACCCGGCGACTGCCAGGCACATTTGGCCTTGAGCCAGTAATGTTTGGTGCCCTTGCAGTTCTTGCAGACGACACCTTCCTTTTCACGTGCGCCCCTCATATGGTCACGACAGGACTTTTCATCGGGGAACTGGTCAATAAAATTCAGGATGGTCATGTTTTTGGTTTTCCCAGAAGATAACGAATTATTTTTACTGGTGCAATTCCGACGAATCAGATTAATTTTTGATAAAAATAATCCTATATTATTTTGTAATACAAAGATATGTCTATATTTTTTATCGATAAATGTCATATTCTCATTTTTAAGCGTAAAATATACCCTTATTATTTACCTATATTAATTTTGATATTGAAAAATATTTTGTTAATATTGCTATATGTTTAATGTGCATTGCGCGTAGAAAAAATGTTTTATTGATCGATGCGCTCAAAGTTTTCAATAATCAACTTAAATCAAATTATGAATATAAATTACAATCGCGGGGGGAAGGGATGGGCAACATGTTCTTCCTCCTTAAAAATCGGACTCTTTTCAGTGTTGATCTGTGTGGGCATGCAACCCATGACCGCAAACATACCCTTAACGGAAAACTTTTTAATAAGTGAAACCCCACAATCCACCATTACCGGTAGCGTTACCGATGCCAACGGTGCTCCACTTCCCGGTGCGAGCGTTCTGGTGGAAGGCACCACGGTGGGTACGCAGACAGACTTTGACGGGAATTATGCGATAGAAGCTGCGGGTGACGCTACCTTGGTTTTTAGCTATGTGGGCTTTGAAACACAAGAAATTGCCATAAACGGTAGGGCTGGCATAGATGTCTCCATGGCCGAGGATGCCAGCCAGCTCGATGAAGTGGTCGTTGTAGGTTATGGTACACAGCGCAAGCAGGATCTTACCGGTGCCATTTCGGTGGTAGACGTAGATGAACTCGTGCAGCAGCCCTCAGCACAGATTACCAGCCAATTGCAGGGTAGAGTTTCTGGGGTTACTATCACTGGTGGTGGACAACCCGGTCAAGCGCCTCAAATAAAAATTAGGGGAGCAAGTACTTTTGGCAATAACAATCCGCTTTATGTGGTAGATGGTATTCCCACGGAAACCATTCAAGACATAAACCCAAATGACATCGCGAGTTTGCAAGTACTCAAAGATGCGGCTTCGGCATCTATATATGGTGCCCGGGCAGCAAATGGTGTAATCATCCTGACTACCAAAAAAGGAAAGGGGAAAATGAAGGTTTCCTATGATACATATTACGGTATGCAACTGGTGCAAAAAGGAAATCCTTGGGATATACTTTCCCCGCAAGAACAGGCTGAGCTTACATTTATGGCCGAGCGTAATACCAATCCCGGTGTAGCCGTAGACCATAGTCAATACGGTGATGGGCAAAACCCCGTTCTGCCCAATTATATAGCTCCTGTAGGGGCCGATACCGTAGATGAATCCCTTTACAACGTAGACCCCCTATATTCAAATCCTAGTGCATTAAATAATTTTAACCGTATTGTGCGTGCAAACAAGCAGGGGACCAATTGGTTTCAGGAGGTTTTTGACCCAGCAAGCATTACCAGTCACAATGTCTCGGTGAGTAATGGTACCGAAAAGGGGAATTATTTTTTATCGCTCAATTACTTCAATCAGCAGGGTACCGTCGAGAACACCTATCTTAAGCGCTATACGGTGCGGGCCAATGGCACCTATAATGTTAATGATCACATACGTGTAGGCCAAAACTTCAGTTTTACGGTACGGGACAATCCACAAATAAACGCCCTGTCAGAGGGCAGCCCCATCGGAATGGCTTTTAGGGAGTTGCCCATTATACCTGTTTATGACATCAGAGGCAATTATGCGGGTTCTTTTGGTTCAGATTTGGGGAATGCAAGAAATCCCGTCGCCATCGCACAACGTAACGTTAATGATAGGGGAATATCCAATAGGTTTTTTGGTAACGTCTTTGCAGAGATAGATTTTGCAGATCATTTTACACTTAGAACCAGTTATGGGGGACAATATTTTTCAAATAGTTTCAATTCTTTTCAGTTTCCAGAATATGAAAACGCAGAGAATAATAGTGTAAATCAATATTCAGAAGGTGCTGAAACCAGTTACAACTGGACCTGGACCAATACACTACAGTATAAGGATGTTTTTGCAGACAAGCACAATCTTACCGTACTTATAGGAACCGAAGCTTATCAGAATCGTAGAAGGCAAGTAGGTGGCTCAAGACAGGGTTACTTCTCTTTTAATCCAAATTATGTAACCTTGTCCACAGGGGCCGGCGTACAGACCAATTATAGCTTTAAAAATGCAGATGCATTATCTTCAATCTTTGGTCGTGTGGATTATAATTTTGACGATCGCTACCTGTTGAGCGCAACAATACGTAGGGATGGTAGTTCACGATTCTTAAACGAACAGTTTGGCTGGTTCCCTGCGGCATCAGTAGGTTGGAACGTATTAAACGAAAGCTTTATGCCTGAAATCAACTGGTTAAACGATCTTAAAATACGTGCTGGTTACGGGGTGCGTGGTAATCAGATTAACGTAGAGCCCGCTAATGCCTTTACAACCTATGGTGGTGACCGTCTAAATTCATATTATGATATTACAGGGAGCAACAGTACTATCTCAGAAGGTTTTAGACAGGAAAGAATAGGTAACCCAGATGCCAAATGGGAGCGCGATGCAGATTCCAACTTTGGCATAGATGCTTCCTTGTTTAACAGCAGCGTGCAACTAAGTGTAGATTATTATAGAAAAGACATTAATGATCTGCTTTATGATCCCAGTCTAGTGGGAACAGAGGGAACAGCAACTGTGCCGTTCCAAAATGTTGCAGAAATGAGGAACACTGGTTTTGATATAGATCTTTCCACTTATTTTAGCCTGACTGATGATCTACGGTTAAATACTTCGGTCACATTCACCAGTTATGATAATGAAATTATCAAACTTTCAGATGGCAGGACATTTTTTGATGCTGAGGGAAGGCGCTTTAATGGTAGTAATATCATAAGAAATGCAGAAGGACATTCTTTGAGTCAGTTTTTTGGCTATCAGACCCAAGGTTTCTGGGATTCTCAGGCAGAAATAGATCAAGCCAATCAAGCGGCCATCGCGGCAACTGGCAACAGTAATACCGTTTATCAATCTGATGTGGCCGTGGGGCGTTTTAGATATGCAGATATTAATGGCGATGACCAGATCAATGATGATGACCGTACCTTTCTAGGGGATCCCAATCCAGATTTTACGTATGGACTCAATATAGAAGTAATGTATAAAAATTGGGATTTCAGTATGTTCCTATACGGTTCACAGGGCAATGATATTTGGAATCAAGTAAAATGGTGGACAGATTTCTACAGTTCATTTATAGGAGCCAAGAGCAACACTGCACTTTACGACTCTTGGACACCTGAGAACCTGAATGCCTCTGCACCCATACAACAGACTACTGGATCTTTCAGTCTTGCGGATGTTCCCAACTCCTATTTTGTGGAAAATGGTTCCTACCTGCGTGCCAAGCAAATTCAGCTGGGTTACTCCTTGCCCACTACTATGTTAGAAAAGATGAGTATTGCAAAACTGCGCGTTTATGCTCAGATGGTAAATGCTTTTACCATAACTTCCTATTCCGGTATTGATCCAGAAATTGCCGGTGGGGGAGCAACAAATACAGGTATTGATGAGGGTGCATACCCTAATCAAAAGTAGTTGATTTTAGGGCTTAATGTTACATTTTAACCGTATTCGAGATAAAAAATAAAAATAATAGTTATGAGAATTATAAAACAATTAAGTAGCGGCTTCCTCCCACTTATGGGAATGCTCGTTCTGGGCTCTTGCTCAGAGAATTTTATAGAACAGCCTGCATTGGGTGCACTTGCTGATGACGTGATCACTACCCCAGATGGTGCACAAAAGCTGCTCATAGGCGCTTACGGCGCATTAGATGGCCAGCAAGATGCTGGCAATGCACTGGGTGGAGGTGGCCCTTGGGAGGCTGCGCCTGACAACTGGGTGTATGGGACCGTGGCCGGTGGTGAGGCCAGTAAGGGGAGTTTTGGCGGTGACCAGCCCGCGATCGATCAGATCGTGAAATTTATTTCAAACCCCGCAAACGGTTTTTACAATACCAAGTGGAAAGCGCTTTATGAAGGGGTGGTACGTTGCAACAATACCTTGAGGATTCTTGGGAATGTAGAGGAGATTTCTGATGCAGAAAGGCTCAGTATTGAAGCTCAGGCCCGTTTTTTAAGAGGGCACTACTATTTTGAAATTAAGAAAATGTGGAATATGGTGCCTTATATTGACGAGACCACAGAAAATGCCAATCAGCCCAATGACGCGGATATATGGCCCATGATCGAGGCAGATTTTCAGTTTGCCTATGATAATTTGAGCGTTACGCAGGATGAGTTCGCACGCGCTAATAAATGGGCTGCCGGTGCCTATCTGGGGAAAACCTATCTGTACCAGAAAAAATTTCCCGAAGCTCGGGAAATTTTTAATACCGTAATTGCCTCAGGGGTGAATTCTGGTGGAACCAAATACGACTTAATTCCTTTCTTTAAAGACAATTTTGATGCCGCTACTGAAAATAATGCTGAAACTGTTTTTGACATACAAATGGTGGCCAACGATGGTACTTCCACGATTGCGAATTCCAATTCGGGAGGTAAATTGAATTTCCCTTATAACAGTCCATTCAGGTGCTGTGGTTTCTACCAACCATCACAAGACCTGATGAACTCTTATCGAACTGACGAAACCACTGGTTTACCTTACTTGAATAATTATAATGCCGATCCTGTAAAAAGCGATTTTGGTGTAGGTGCTGATGCGTCTTTTACTCCTTATACAGGTTCTCTTGACCCAAGGGCAGACTGGACAATAGGCAGAAGAGGTATTCCTTACCACGATTGGGGCAATCACCCTGGTGTTTCATGGATTAGGGAACAAAGTTATGGTGGTCCTTATGCCCCCAAGAAGAATATTTACAGGCAGGCGACTCAGGATATTTATGCAGATCAAAGTTCATGGGCCCCCGGTACCGCCATAAATGTGCGCGTCATCCGGTTTGCCGACGTGCTCCTAATGGCTGCCGAAGCGGAAGCGCAGACCAGCAATCTCGATGCTGCATTAGATTATGTGAATAAAGTTAGGGAGCGCGCCGCTCGTGAAGATGGGTTCCTCAAGAAATATATAGACGACGCAGATCCTTTAGCTGGTTTTAATGAAAGTGAAAATGCCGCCAATTACAATATAGAACCTTATGCATCATTTGCTTCAAAGGAAAGTGCGCTGGAAGCCATTTATTTTGAGCGTAAGCTTGAGCTAGCCATGGAAGGGCACCGTTTCTTTGACTTGGTGCGCTGGGGCATTGCCGAAGAGACGCTCAACGCCTATTTCGATTATCAGGGCGATATCACCACCGATGTACGCGGAGGTAACTTTATTTCGGGTAAAAATGACTATTACCCCATTCCGCAGGCACAGATCGACCTAAGTGTGGGTGCTGATGGAATGCCCGTTTTAACCCAAAATCCAGGATACTAATAAATGGCTCTAGTTTAGAATGGCTATTATGGTTGAAATATCCGATTTTAGGTGTTTTGGATCCCTTTAGGGACGGAGCAAGAACAAAATGCCGAAAATCAGATCATTTTTTACCCGGCCCTAAAGGGAATAATCGGATTTTCTACGTTTGATCCAACTTGAAACATTCATGATTTCAATTTTAACAATAATAGCAACGCTACATTAAACTAGAGCCTAATAAATGAATCTGAATTTATAGAAATTAAGAGTCCATCAAACAAGAGTTTGATGGACTTTTTTACTGTCTAGTTTTATTTAGAAATCGCTATTTACCAATAGAACACGAACTGTTTTAACAAAAAAAAATGGAACAAATAGCAGCAATTGGTGGAAATTAAAAGCCAACCTTAATTTTATACAATTAAAAAACCTGATAATCATAAGATTATCAGGTTTCTATTGTACCCCGGGCGGGAATCGAACCCGCACTCGTAAGAACTGGGTTTTGAATCCAGCGCGTCTACCAATTCCGCCACCGAGGCATTTCACTTTAATATGTTTGTTCGAACTGGTTTTTGAATCCAGCGCGCCTGCCTGCCGGAACAGGTAGGTCTACCAATTCCGCCACCGAGGCATTTCGCTTTAATATGTTTGTTCGAACTGGTTTTTGAATCCAGCGCGCCTGTTAGTCATATCTCTAAAAGGCAAACACTATATTAAAATGTCAAAATGACATCACTAAAACATTCGGCAAAATTATAAAATAAATTGATTTAAACGATAATAATTCAAAGAAATAACCGCTGATCAAAACTAAATTTTTAAATTTGCACCTCTTTTTAAAGAAAGAATCAAGCAAAATAAGGTAAAGCATGTCATTGACCGATCCACAAGCTAAATTTTTTGCATGTACTCAGAGCAGGGTCCTTGCGGAAAAAATCGCAAAAGAATATGGCCAAGAGTTGGGTAAGATCATTACCTCTACCTATAGCGATGGGGAGTTTCAACCTTCTTTTGAAGAAAGCGTAAGGGGATCGCGGGTCTTTTTGATAGGTTCAACCATGCCCAGTAGTGAGAACCTCATGGAAATGTTGCTCATGATCGATGCTGCGAAACGTGCTTCGGCCAGGCATATTACAGCGGTCATACCTTATTATGGTTGGGCAAGACAGGATAGAAAGGACAAGCCGCGTGTTCCCATTGCCGCAAAACTCGTGGCAAGTTTGCTCGAGACAGCGGGGGCCACACGAATTATAACGATGGACTTGCACGCAGATCAGATACAGGGCTTTTTTGAAAGACCAGTAGATCATTTATTTGCCTCCACTATTTTTCTACCTTATTTGAACAGTTTGAATTTAACCGACCTCACGATTGCTTCTCCAGATATGGGAGGGTCAAAAAGAGCTTACGCTTATTCTAAAGCGATGAAGAGTGATGTTGTGATTTGTTACAAGCAGCGTGCAAAGGCTAATATTATTTCCCATATGGAGTTGATAGGCCAAGTAACCGGTCGTCATGTAGTATTAGTGGATGATATGGTGGATACTGCGGGAACCCTTACCAAAGCGGCAGATCTTATGATGGAAAAAGGAGCGCTTAGCGTACGAGCCATATGTACACACGCTATTTTAAGTGGAGATGCTTATGAGCGTGTTGAAAGGAGTAAATTGGAAGAGCTTATTGTAACGGACAGCATTCCACTTAAGCAAACAAGCAACAAAATACGTGTGGTAAGCTGTGCGCCGCTTTTTGCAGATGTGATGCACCGGGTGCATACCAATACAAGCATCGCGTCAAAATTTATCATGTAGGTCCTCCCCCAACCCCTCCGAAGGAGGGGAGCCCCACTCGGTAATAAAATTACCATTCGAGGGGGAAGGGGGATTGAAAAAAAGGAATTATTAATTTTTATATATAAACAATGAAGTCAATCACGATCACAGGATCTAAAAGAGAAAGCGTGGGCAAAAAGGCAACTAAGGCCCTACGTAATGCTGGAGAGGTTCCTTGCGTACTTTACGGAGGGGATGAACCAGTGCATTTTAACGCACCAGAACTTGCGTTTAGACATTTGGTTTACACTCCAGATGCGCACACCGCGAGCTTGGAACTTAATGGGGAGACCTTTATGGCCATTCTACAGGATATCCAGTTTCACCCGGTGACAGATCGTATCTTGCACATCGATTTTTACCAGATATTTGAAGGTAAAGAAGTGACCATGATCATCCCGGTTCACTACGAGGGTATTTCAAAAGGTGTGCGCAACGGTGGTGTGCTGCGTAAAACCTACCGTACATTACGCGTTAAGGCGTTGCCTAAAAATCTTCCCGATTTTGTTGTCGCAGATATAAGGCCGCTTAAAATAGGTGATAAACTATATATTACCGAAATTGAACAGGGCGAGTGGAAATACCTTCACCCAGACAATACCGTGGTATGTCAAGTACGTACTTCTCGTAATATCACTGAAGACCTCGAAGAAGAGGAAGAAGGTGAAGAGGGAGAAGAAGGAG
>JBDNGW010000636.1:0-5230 GCA_041689735.1 Leeuwenhoekiella sp.
TAGAGATAGAAAAACCAACCATTGATGATATTCTAAATGAAGAAGACGATTTTGGGTTATTAGATTCAGACAAAGATTTAGATATTTTCAAATTTAAACACACTCCAAAACCAGAAGATCGAGCAGAAGCAGATTTTGTTGCGAGAAGAAAAGCTATTAAAGATAAGGACTTTGAGAAGTACGAAGAAATGTTTCAAAAAGTTCATGAAGAGATAAAAGAAGGGAAAAGAAAGATAAAACCATTTAGAAACATTGAAAAAAACCTTTACGTAGGTGATTTTTATTTAATGGATGGAATTCTTTTATATTTGGAATCTGCGAATTTAAAACAGCAAGAAAGAAAACTAGATTCGGGGAATAGAGTACGAATTGAAGGACGAACTAAAACAGTATTTGAGAATGGAACTTTTAGCAATATGCTTTTTCGTTCATTAGGGAAACAAATTCAAAAAAGCGGAAAATTGATTACCAATACTTATGAAAAATTGGAACAAGATTTATTCGTTAATACAGGACTTGTAAAAGAAGAAGATATACAATCTGGTTGGATTTACGTATTGAAGTCAAAATCAACCAATGTAGAATTATCGCGAATTCAAGATTTGTATAAAATTGGATTTGCAAGTAATTCTGTAGATGAAAGAATTAAAAATGCTAAAAATGAAGCAACTTATCTATTTGCAGAAGTAAAGAAAATTGCAACGTATAAAGTTTATAATCGAAATGCTATTAAACTAGAAAGCCTCTTGCATAGGTTTTTTGGCAATGCTTGTTTAGACATTGATTTACTTAATGAAAAAGGACAGAGGCTAAACCCTAGAGAATGGTTTGTTGTGCCTTTTGAAGTAATTGAGGAAACAATCCAACTGATCTTAAATGAAACTATTATTAACTATGAATATGACACGGTTGGGAAAAGAATTAAACTGAAATAGGACATATAAACTAACGTTACTACGCCAAAAATTGCAAAAGAGTATGTTTTTGCCAGTGCTAATAGGTTTGCGGAAGAAAAGCCAGCAAGTAACAACGTAAGCAAAACTGTTTCAAAAGCGTTAAAAAGATCCGATTCACAAAAATTTCCACTCTATCTCCCGGTCAAATGCTTATACGTCAACTGCCCTTTTACATCAAGTCTGCCGCGAATTTTTAAAAAAGCCAACGCAGTGATAAAAGCATCGCCCGCCGCTTTATGCCGGTCTGCTTTGTCAATCTTAAGGTCTGCACAAAGTTCGTCGAGGCTGTACTGTTTATCATTGTTCAGAATATTGACTTTATGAATGGTCTTTTTATAAAGCACGCCAGTATCCAGCGCTTTATTTTTAAGTTTGGGCGCTCCCAGTCGTTTGAGCGCATAATTGATCATGGCCAGATCGAAACCCACGTGATGCCCTACCAACACACTGCTTCCTATAAATTTCAGAAAACCTTTTACCGCTTCCTCCTCACTTATCTGCTTGTGCTTTCCTTCCCTTAAAATGCCGTGCACTGGTACGGTTTCCGCTTTGAATTTGTTTTGATGTATAAATATATCGTAGGTATCGTTCACATGAATAATATTTCCCATTATACCCACAGCACCGATGCTTAGCATGCGGTCGTTGCGCACGTCAAGACCCGTGGTCTCCGTATCAAAAACCACAAAACGCAGCTCGGTCAGTGGCATATTTTTAATTTTTTTGGCCTGAAAAGTCTCCGCGTAGACTTTATAAAAAGCCGGCGCATTTTTATATTTTCGGTTAAAAAGATCAAAAAATGGAATATTGAACATTGGTTTTCAATGGTTTATTATGGTTTACTAATAATGTGAGTTCGAGCTAAGAATAATATTTCAGATTGAGACCTCCTATAAAATTTTGAAAAACGGTGGCAATGACATATTTGAATGATTTTCACTACGTGTCCTTTTCCAAAGCTTTTTTGCCTTTGGAAAAGCTGATTCTACTTGAGCCATCTATTTAGGCTCTAAAAATATAAACGGATTTTCATTCTAATATTTTATTTTATTGATTTTAATAAATTACATAATTATTTCAATGATAGTCGATTTTCAGGTGCAAGCCAAGAAGATTAATATCGAGATCAGTTTGTCAGATCGAGTGTCCCGATTGTTATCGGGATGTATCGAGATCAGTTTGTTTAAACGATAATAATCTTAGTCAAAAGATTCTCGACCTGCCTACCGGCAAAGGCAGGTACATTTTTAGTCTGCGCTATCGCTTCGACGAAAAACACTCGAAGTGACAATGGCAAATCCACACTGATTTATAATAATCAATCTCAAAAATCTAATATATAACATCCTCGGTCTTATCTCACATCTTTCTAATCCCTCAAAAACAGCTCTATTGCAACTGATACCGCACCGTCAAGATCTCCTGTATATCGCGAATAGGCTTAAAACAGCGTTTTAGTTTCAGTTTTTCGGCCTTGTTAAGACTTGCCAGTTCTATAAATCGACCGGAATCGCCATGTAGCAAACCTTGTTTGGTTCGGAATTTCAACAGCGCTTTAAAGGCATAGCTGCAGTTTTCATAAATCTCTTTATTGTTCTCTTCCAGTTCTGCAAGACGTTCAAACCTAGCCGCGGTATTGTTTATATTCCGCAGTTTGTGGTGTAGGCTGAGTACGCGCGCTGCATCAATGAGCGGCATCAATGCACGTTGCTTAATGTCAAAAAAGTCTTTGTGCTCCCCGCTTTCCTCAACCAGAAATTGGCGGAAAAACCCAAGCAACGCCGGACTTTTGGTCGCGTCCCTAGCCATATGCCGGTAAAAGAACACATTGCTCTCCAGCACTTTAAAAATTCGATCAGATAGCGTGGTGACCAGTGGCGTGTCTCCATACACATAGCTGTAATCAAAAAAGATCGCCGACAGCAACAAGCTTTCTGGGCTGGGATTGGTAATCCACTGTGTAAATTGGGATTGCCATTCGCTGAGTGACTGGCACCAGCGCGGGTTGCTGGCCATCATATCTGCTGGACAGTAAGCGTAGCCAATCTTGTGCAAGGTCTTGGTCACATTTCTTGACAGTTCCAGAAAGTACTCCTTGGTAGACTCATAATCTTCTGGTGGCACGTTTTCAAAAACGACGGCATTATCCTGATCTGTGGTAAGCAGTTGCTCTTTTCTGCCCTGACTGCCCAGCGCCAACCAGGCGAACTTGCATGGCGGTTCGGTTTCCATTTTTTTCAGCGAAAGTTCAATGGCCTGCACTGTAATGGCATAATTGATCTCGTTGAGAATATTCAGGATCTGGGAAAGTGGCAGGTTTTGATCCAGATATTTTTTTAGCAGTTCGCCGGTTTTGATCTTAATTTCGCGCAGTGTATTGCCTTTTTCGGCACGTTTTACCTCTTTTAAAAGCACAATGGGATTATTGGCAAAAGACACTACAATGTCCTGCTGCGTAATAAGGCCCAGAAGTTCAGTATCTGGTGTGCCGTCTTGAGTGATGCACAAATGGCTGATGTCGTTTTTAAGCATGATCAACTGCGCCTGCGCAACCGTAGGGCCTTTCTGAAAACATTTTACCGGTGCACTCATGATCTGGGTAACCGGCTCGCTAATATCGTGCAGCCCCGTAGCGATTTTATCCCTCAAGTCCTGATTTGTGATGATCCCAACCGGTTTTTTATCCTTTATCACCACAATACTGCCCACATGCTTGTTCACCATGATATTCGCCGCTTCTTTTATGGAGGATTCTGGCGTACAGGTCACCGGGTTTTTAGTATATTTTGCTTTTTTCAGATCTAAAAGCTCACTGCCCCGCTCCACCGAATATTCGGTAAACAACTTTCCGCTTTTCTCAAGTGCCCGCGGATCACTCACGTTTGAAGCAAAACTGGCGATCAAAAAGTTACTTACCTTTTTATTTTCCAAAGCCATAGGCAAGAAAAGATCTATGGGAATACCATAAAGTATGCTCTCTTCATTGGCCGAAGCAGATGATTGATAATCCTCTTTGGTAATGAGCGGTCGCAGCCCAAATAAATCGCCCTCATCACAAATGTCAACGATCCGAGGTTCCTTATCCTCGATACGGAAAATGCGCACCGCGCCATCTTTGACTACATAAAACATCCCATGATTGGCCTCGTCAGCTTTAAAAATGGGCTTGTCTTTTTCCAGATAAATCACCTTAACCTCAGCGGCTATACTGAGCAGGTTTTTTTCATCCATAAAATGAAATGGGGGAAATTCCTTTAAAAAATCATAAATCCGTTCTGCAATGGTATTTTCCATAAATGATCAATTTTATGCTGATTTTAAGCCGTTTTACCCGATTTTGAACCAAATTTCGCCTTTTTCTGTTTACTGTCGAAATTAATAGTGCAAGCCCATTACAGCTTTATTTCCCCAGATTCCAAAAAGATAACCACAACAATACAATGGAAAAATTAAATTTTCAGTTGAAATTTCTACGCTCTATAAAAAATCGTTTAAGCAATTGAGAAGCCTCGTTTTCCAATATTCCACTGTTCACTTTGGTTTTTGGGTGCAACTGCGTGCCCATTTTAATAAAACCCCGCACGGTATCTGACGCGGCATACACAATGTTTGAAATCTGGCTCCAGTACAGGGCACCGGCACACATTTGGCAAGGTTCTAAAGTGACATAAAGCGTGCAATCCTTTAAGTATTTTCCGCCCAGGTAATTGGCCGCCGAGGTTATGGCCTGCATTTCGGCGTGCGCGGTAACATCGTTTAGGCGTTCGGTAAGATTGTGCGCCCGTGCGATGATCGTGTTGTTTACCGTGATGATTGCACCTACGGGGATTTCGCCAAGTTCATAAGCGATTTCGGCTTCCTGTAGCGCTTTTTTCATAAAATAGGTGTCATCAAAAGCTTCTAAAATGGACATGAATTGAATTTTAGGTCGGTGGAATACTAATTTTATGCAAGTAATCAATTTTAGGCCACATTTAAAAAAATATAAAGCACTTCGGCTACCTTTGCACCATGTCCACAAATTTACTATACCGCATTGATGACCCCGCCGATTTACGCAAACTAAAGCCGGAAGAACTTGTTGCGCTGGCACCAGAACTGCGCCGTTTTATCATAACTATTGTCGCGGTAAAAGAAGGACATCTCGGCGCCAGCCTAGGAGTAGTTGAACTGACCATTGCCCTACATTACATTTTTAATACCCCGCAAGATAAACTTATTTGGGATGTGGGCCATCAAGCCTACGGGCATAAAATATTGACCGGCAGGCGCGA
>JBDNGW010000637.1:0-2047 GCA_041689735.1 Leeuwenhoekiella sp.
AGAAATGCGGCCCGCTTGGAACGGAAATCTGTTTTGGTCTGTACCTGCAAGGCTTCCAAAGGTGACACATACAGGGTGCTCATCAAGGGATACATGGCAAAAAGCACGGACATGATGATCCCGAGTAATATGCCCGCAATAATAATTTGAGGGGCAAGCGAAAGCTGTACATCTACCGGTAAAAAATCCTGTAAAAGTATGGGGAACAGTTGCTGTAAGAGTAAACCGGCTGCCGTGCCAATGATTCCGCCGAGAAGGCCCATGCCGGCAATCTGCACGAGATAAATCAAAAAGGTTTGCCGCCGGGAAGCGCCTATACATTTAAGTACCGCCACCGAACGCAATTTTTCCTTGATATAAATATGTATCGCACTGGCGATTCCCACACAGCCCAGTAAAAGGGCAACAAAAGCGACCAGATTCAAGAACCTAACAAAATTCTCGTAGCGCTGTCCCAGACGTTCACTGGTAGAAATGTGGGTATCAAGATCGGCCTCGTTCTTGTTCAGTTTGGCATCCAGCGCATTCTCGAGCTGCTCCATGTTTTGAGTTGGCGGAGCCACAAAATAATACTCATAATCAATGCGGCTTCCGGTCTGTACAAGTCCGCTTTGTTCAATAAAGGAATAGGGGATCACCACTGGTGGCGCTATAGAACTGAAAATAGCATTGCTGCCGGGAAGGGATTTTAAAGAACCTGCAATGGGCAACGTTACTTGGCCCACTTTAATACTGTCGCCGGGTTTGAGACCCAATTGTAGCATGACCGTAGCGTCTACGAGTGCGCTGTTTGTTTGCAGATAACTTTCTGCGGCAGAAACAGGTTCGGTATCCATGGCGCCATAAAATGGAAAGCCTCCCGAAATACCACGCACTTGCATAAGCTTTGTACTTTCGGAGGAAGAAAACGCGGCCATAGAGGCAAATGTGATTTCTTTGGCGCGCGGCCCACCGAGTGAATCCATGATTTTCTGTACTTCATCATTTACCGGACTGTCGCTGTCAATCTTATAATCTGCGCCCATAAGTGACTTGGACTGTAGCGCAATATTTTTCTTGAGCGTATCGCCAAAGGATTGAATGGAAACCACCGCGGCAATTCCCAAGACAATGGAAGCCATAAAAAGGATCAGTTTTTTAATGCTGGCACGGCCATCGCGCCAGGCCATTTTAAAAATCCATCCCATTCCGGGCTGTGTACGCTGTTGGTCTTTATTTTTCAAACTGGAGTATTTTCGGTGTCCACTATTTTTCCGCCCTTTAATTTGAGGATGCGCTGGGTACGTGCGGCGAGTTCGTTATCGTGGGTCACAATTACCAGCGTCGTACCGTGATCTTTATTTAGTTCAAAGAGCAGATCAATAACTTTTTCGCCGGTTTCAGAATCCAGGTTACCGGTGGGTTCATCGGCAAAAAGAATTGCCGGCTGGTTTGAAAAAGCCCGAGCCAATGCCACACGTTGCTGTTCGCCGCCCGAAAGTTGGGAGGGATAATGGTGAAAACGATCTCCCAGACCCACTTTTGAAAGCAGTTCCTTGCTGATCTGGGTCGCTTTTTTGTCGCCCTGCAATTCCAGCGGAACGGCAACATTTTCAAGCGCGGTAAGGGTGGGCAAGAGCTGAAAATCCTGAAAGACAAAACCCACTTTATCGTTGCGCAGTCGGGCACGGCCGTCTTCATGCAGGCCGCTCATGGAAGTTCCACAAAGGCTGATCGTACCGCCATCGGGATGATCAAGACCGGCGCAAAGGCCTAGTAAAGTTGTTTTGCCACTTCCGGAAGGGCCAACAATGGCGAAAGTTTCCCGTTCCTCGATGCTGAAGGAAATATCGTGCAACACGGTAAGCTTTTTGCTTCCATTCGTATAGCCTTTTTCCAAGTGCTCCACGTTTAATATCTTTGCCATTACGCTACTTTTGTATTTGTGATCGAAAAAAGACAAAGTACCGAAACGCTTTTAATTTAAACACCCATTGCCTTGAGAACCCTGTTAATGTTTTGTTGTTTTTCCGCGCTTACTTTTCTAAGCTCCTGCAAAGATAAAACG
>JBDNGW010000638.1:0-2279 GCA_041689735.1 Leeuwenhoekiella sp.
CTGTTTAGTTGGATCATTGAAAAATCCGATATACAGAAAGCCAGTAAGGTAAGGTCGACAAAAGGTCTGAACCTACATGTTTATGGAAGATTGGCAGCTGCTTTTATAACACTAATATTCAACTCTTGATTCGCATTATAAATTGAATAGAACTCCTGCTTGACATAATCTTTATCAAAGTGCTAGTTTTTCGTAATCCAATTCCATGCTAAAAGCATACATCGTTCACTTCCTAAAACTGCTGGTTTAAGATTATTGATGTCTTCTGACCATTTAAATAAAATATATGTATATCCGTAAATAGTTCTAAATATAGGAATTATTCCTATATTTGATTGAACTTAAATAGATTGATCATGGATATATTTTCTTTTGGATCCCATTTTGCTGACGAGGAGAGCTGCCGCATGCACTATAAGGCCGAGCGCGACAAGGAGGGCGTTGTCTGCCACAGGTGCAAGGGCACGGAGCATTACTGGCTCCAGAAAAAATGGAGCTATCAGTGCAGGATGCCAGGATATCCCTGCGCAGCGGCACGATAATGCAAAACTCAAAGCTGTCCTTTTTGACCTGGTACAGGACCATACTGCTGATGACCACCACCAAAAAGGGCTTTTCCAGCAAGGAGATACAAAAGCAGCTAGGCTTCAAGCGGTATGAACCCGTCTGGGCGATGGTGCACAAGCTCAGGGACGCCATGGGGCAGCGCGACGACCGTTATACCCTGGAGGGGATGATCGAGATGGATGAGGGCTACCTGACCATCGAGGCCGGAAAGGACGATCACGCCGCCCAAAAGGCCGGCCGGGGCAGCAAGACAAAATCGAATGTCATGTTCATGGCCGAGAGCACGGTGCTGGAAGACCTTGACACGGGCAAGGTGGACAGGCACTGCAGGTATTTCAAGGCCAAGGTGCTCGAGGACCACAGGTCAAAGGGCACCGACAAAACCCTCAGGGAATCCATCGGCGCAGAACACGTCATAATATTCAGCGATAAGAGCACCTCCTATGTGGACATAGAAGATTACGTGGAACTGCACCTGACCGAAAAATCAAGCGAACGGACCACCAAGGAGACCCTGAAATGGGTACACATCGCAATTGGCAACGTCAAAAGAAATTTTGCGGGTATCTACCATAAGATCAAGAAGAAGTACCTTCAACGATATCTCAACGAGTTCATCTATAAGCTCAACCGAAGGTATTTTGGCGGCCGGCTCTTCGACAGGCTAGTCATAGCAAGCATTACGGCGACTGGACAGTAAACGGATATACAATAAAATATTTAAGCAAAGCCTTATAAGTCTTAACTTTTTTAAAATCTTAAGTTTTTGTTCCTCATTTTCATCCAATATCAGATGTAGAAGTTCATAGAAATGCGAAAAATTGTAATCAGATAATTCAATGAAAGCAAGTGTCTTTCTTAATAAAGATTGATACTCAGCCGGAAATAGTTTCTCGCTAATAAGATGACTGTCCAGCATTGAAACAATTTTCCCTGTGCCCCAAAATTCATACTTCCTATTTTCTTTAGTATATTGGTCTATATATTGTTTCCAATGGCTCTAGTTTAATGTAGCGTTGCTATTATTGTTAAACTTGAAATCATGAATGTTTCAAGTTGGTTCAAACGTAGAAAATCCGATTATTCCCTTTAGGTCCGTGGAAAAAATGATCTGATTTTCGGCATTTTGTTCTTGCTCCGTCCCTAAAGGGATCCAAAACACCTAAAATCGGATATTTCAACCATAATAGCCATTCTAAACTAGAGCCTTTCCAATTTATTTGAACATTTTGGCCAATTTCTCCATTGGTGGCCACCACTATTTTAATTGGTAAATCTGTATATTTTGGCTCCAATATGGAATTAATGTATACATCATTAATTTCATTAAGGGAAGGGCGAACGGAATTTACTTTACTATCCCAGTTTGATCGAGTCAGATTTCCCTGCTTAACCACAAACAAAAAATCTTTACCTTTCTTATCTTTTTGATCTATTCCTACGGCTGCAATATCTACCCCATGTTGTCTTCCTTTTTCCGGCAAGGAAATGGGGGTGATTTTCATTCCAATGAGAAGATCTGATATTAAGGCATCCAATTCTCCATCTTCTTTTAATAATGTGATATACTCATACCAATTAACATTTATAATGCCGCATATATTTTGTATATTGTGACATGGGAAAAAGGGCATATTTACACATTACAGAAACTGTTGCAGAACTTAAAAAACTGAGGTCAAAACAGAAGAGCTTAAAGGGGGTAAAACGTA
>JBDNGW010000639.1:0-5293 GCA_041689735.1 Leeuwenhoekiella sp.
AAACAGCGCGAAAAATCACCGAATCCCACCAAAAATTCACCCCGTTCTAAAATGTATGATTTTTTAGAGTAAAATAATACGTCGCCGCACCAGAATTTTGCCACCGAAAATCAGAAATAACGGGTTTTCTGGCAGACACTACTTAGGCACCAAATAGAATACGATGAAAGATTGTTGCGGGGCAGGAAGTGAAAATAAGCAAAAGAAAAGGGGATTTAAGAAATGGTTTAATTATATCATCTATGCAGTCATAGTGATTATTCTTATAGGCGCATTATTGCTTCAATTAACAGGAAACTAAGAGCTTGTTTAAAGTCAATTCAAACTGATTTTTAAGGGTTTGTGGTTCTGGCTAAGTATAAAAATCGCGGAATATCGGGATATTCCGCGATTTTTAGACGACGCCATGGTTCACAAAACGTTATAAATCAGAAAGGAGTCAGTTTAAACAAGCTCTAATTTAAAACCATAAAAATGAACACAAAATATTTTTTCTCAACAGTCCTACTCATTGCGTTTTTAGGCAGCTTGACCAGCACCTTTGCCTCGACTGTAAAACCGGATAACTTAAATAAGAACGAATATTCAGCTACTTCTGTTTCAACGGTACAATCAGATTCTGTACAAGCAGATTTGGATTCATTTCCCAACCTGCACCCTATGGTGGTACATTTTCCAATAGTGCTGTTATTGTTGGCAGTGATTTTACAGTTGATCCAGCTGTTTACGTTGAACCGGACTATGGATTGGGTCATTTTGTTAACGATAGGGACAGGATTTATAGGGGCGTATGTTGCCGGCACCTTGGTTCACCCACAAACCGAAGGGCTTACCGACATGGCCAAAAACGTATTGGAACAGCACGATAAATATGCCGACTGGACGCTATGGTCAAGTGCGCTCGCGGCAGTTTTAAAAATAGTAAGCCTGTTTTGGTTGAAGTCAAAACGCGGATTTGAAATCGCCGTTTTTGTGATTATGGCATTTTCAGCCTATTCCGTATCCCAAGCGGGACATTATGGAGCGCAATTGGTATATCTGGAAGGTGTTGGCCCTCAAGGAAAATATTTGGGAGATGAAAGCGAAGATGGCCACGATGAAAGCGGTGGGGCACTCCCATTAATTTGGAACAATGAGAAAAGGATTTATTATAACCAGTATAATATTGATCGTGGCATTAACTGCGTTGATTGTTTTTGAGCCCTTTTTGTGGTGGATCGGCTTAGTGATACTTCCTTTCCTTGTTTTAGGCTTTATGGACTATTTTCAGAAATCCGATAATATTAAAAGGACGTATCCCCTTCTGGGCAGGGTGACCAATCTGCTTGAGAAGCAACGGCACGTGGTGCAAGAAACCGTTCTGCTAAACCGGACAGAAGGTATGCCCTTTAACTGGATTCAGAAAGAAATTGTATATAAGCGAGCAAATGACAGCATTAAAAACCAACCCTTTGGCACACAGATACCCTATGATAAAGTAGGGAGGGAGTGGTTCACTCATTCTACGTATCCGGCAAAAGAAATAAAGGATGATTTTAGGGTGTCCATTGGCAGCTCAAAGTGCTCAAAACCCTATTCGGCAAGTATCTTAAATCTTGCGGGAATGAGCTATGGCTCTATCAGCAAAAATGCAACCCTCGCATTTAACGGCGGTGCAAAAATTGCCGGTTTTGCCCAAAACACGGGTGAAGGCGGTTTTACGCCCTATCATAAAGAATATGGTGCAGATATTATTTTCCAGTTCGGGACGGGATATTTTGGGTGCCGTACCGAAGATGGAGATTTTGATGCTGGAAAGTTCAGTGAAATCGCTGTACACGATGTGGTTAAAATGATCGAGATCAAAATTTCCCAAGGTGCAAAACCCGGTTTTGGAGCAATCTTACCTGCAAAAAAGAACACAGGTGAAATTGCAAAATTCAGGGATGTTGAGCAAGGCACAGAAATTTTGTCGCCGCCACATCATTCAGCCTTTGGTAATGATACAGAAATGATACGGTTTATTGGGAAGCTAAGGAAGTTTTCAAAAGGAAAACCCATAGGCATAAAACTGTGCATAGGTCAAAAAGATGAATTCGAAAGAATGGTACGGACATTTGCCGAAAAGCAAAATTACCCAGATTTCATTACTATTGATGGCGCCGAGGGAGGTTCTGGAGCCGCACATATGGAGTCCCTGCATTGGGCAGGTACACCTATTGTGGAGGCCATTCATTTTGCAGATGCCGTGCTAAAGAAATACAACTTACGCGACGAAATAAGGTTAATGGCCGCAGGTAAAATAATATCTGCATTTGACATATACCGGATGCTTGCACTTGGTGCCGATACCTGTTATAGTGCCAGAGGGATGATGTTCGCACTGGGCTGTGTGCAATCGCTGAAATGCAACCTGGACACCTGCCCCACGGGAATAACCACAATGAACCCTTCAAGAGTGGCCGCATTGGTAGTTGAGGACAAAAAAACCAAGGTGGCCAATTACCATAAGAATACGATAGAAGCCTTAAAGGAATTGCTTAAATCAATGGGTATCGATAACCGTAGTGGCATTGAAAAGAAATTTATAATCAAAAGAACAAGTGAAACGGAAACAAAGACCTACGACGAGATGTATGGTAGTTGAGTACGGTTTTTCACGCAAAACGAAATCTATGTTCAAAAATTTAATATTTCAGACGCTTGCCTTGATTTCTTTTATGGGGAGCCTCACGGCCGCTGCACAGGTTTATACCGTAGCCAATGGAAATGTTTCCTTTGATGCAGCGACACCTGTGAGCTCCTATCAAGGAAAGTCCAGTGAATTACGGGGAAGTATGGATTTTGCGACCCAAAAAATAAGCTTCTCAGTACTTGTAGAATCCATAACGACCGATAATGAAAAGCGGGACGGGCATATGTACGAATTGCTACAGATAAAAAAAAATCCAAATGTAGTTTTCGAAGGAATATTGGACAGTGGAATCGATTTTGGTAAAAAAACGGCACAGACCGTTGAGGCAGAAGGAAATTTTACGCTTGCGGGAACCACAAATAAGGTTACGATACCCCTTGTTCTGACGCCCAATGAAAAAGGCTTGCAGATGACCGCTTTCTGGTCGGTACGGATAACGGACTATAATGTGGAACGCCCTACCTTTATGTTCATAAAGGTAAAGGACAGGCACGACTTGAACGTGGAAGCCTTGCTTAAGGAAAAATAGACGGCACGGGAAAAATTTTCAGGACCTGTTAGTCGAATATCCTTTAGTAAAAGCTAAAAAACTGAACCCATTAATCACTATAAAAAAACTAATAATCAGTATAAAACGAATATTTAGTATTATAAGATAAGGTCGATGAACATAAAACACATTTCGATGGTGAGCACCTATTTCGTAGCTATGGCCGCTCCTTTGTTATTGGCATTTTATTTAATGCCATTAGCAAATGAAGGGTTTATCGCACAAGTTGGTATGCTAATGGGTTTGTGTGGTATAATGATGGTGTTCTTTCAATTTATCATCTCTGCGAGAATAAAATGGCTTGACAGATTGTTCGCTTATAACAACTTGATCGCTTTTCACAAAAGAATGGGCATTTAGGCATTTGTGTTCATTGTGGTTCATTTTCTGATGCTTACCTTATCGGAGCGATCCGTTGATATGCTGTTCGGCTTTAACGAACCATGGTACATAAACTTGGGCAAAATTGCTTTCTTGATTCTATCCGTACAGATTTTAGTAAGTATCGGTCACAAAAAAATTAGAATTAAATATGAACGATGGCGCACTTTCCATGACCTGTTTGCTGTCAGTGTACTCCTATTGATGTTCGTGCACAGTTTTTATGCAGGGGACGATTTAGAACTGTTTCCCTTACAGGTATTATGGTTCGTTCTCCCACCTGTTGGCATAGCCTTCTTTATCTGGCAAAGATTCTTTTTGTTCATGTTCGCTCCCAACTATAAAGTGCTGAATGTCAAGGAAAAGGCCAACGATACCTACAGCATTCAGTTTGTTCCTATAAATGGCAATGAACCCTATTCGCATAACCCGGGCCAGTTTCACTTTATTAAATTTACAGATTGTAAGAATTTAAAGAGTGAAGAACATCCATTTACCATATCATCAAGCCCGAGCCAAAAAGAACATTTGGCATCTACAATAAAGGCTTCTGGTGATTTTACAAGCCAGATCCATCAACTTCAAGAAGGCGATAAGGTTAAAATCGTAGGGCCGTTCGGAAAGATGTCCTATGTAGAAAAATCACATTCTGGACCCATGGTATTTATTGCGGGAGGCATTGGTATAACACCATTCGCAAGCATGTTGCAATATATGGCGGACACGGACCATCAGCAGGGAGTAACACTATTCTATTTTAATGCCACCGAAACGGATATATCTTTCAGGGCAGAATTAAACCATATTTCAGAAAACACGTCCCTTAAATTAAAAGTAGTACATATACTCAGCAAACAAGATAATTGGGAGGGGGAAAAAGGGAGGTTCGATACCAAATTATTGGAAAAATATTGTCCGCACACGCTCATGAACAATGATTATTATGTATGCGGCCCCCCACTAATGATCCAATCGGTAATCAAGGATTTAAGACAACTGCAGGTTCCGCTAACCAATATACATAGTGAAATGTTTGGACTTGCAGCGTCTGGCTCCCCTGCTACCCATCATAAAAAACAAGCCCAATTGGTTTCCAGGCTTATTGTCTTGTCGCGGCTTTGATAGCGTTGGTCGTTTTGTTTGCAGGTCTTCGGTCCGGCTGGAAATTATTTGGGGACGATTCACTGAAAAACGATCAAAGCGCTTCAACATCGTTCAGTTTGGATCAAGAACCGGGCTTAGGAAAAGTGGTCTGTACAACAGGAAAATTAAACAGATTGTTGAACTAAATAAATATATATATATGAGAACATTAAAATTAATGATTGTCTGCCTTGTAATGGGCGTGACCGCCGTTAGCTGTTCGGTCAGCTCTTCGGTCATAACAACCGATTATGACCGGGATGTCAATTTCAATAGTTACAGGACCTTTTATTGGTCGGACGATTTTCAAATGGAAAACGGAAAGGAAGAGGAGCCCCTTTTCTTCAATACTCTGATAAAAAAAAGATTAAAGGCCGCGATTCAAGAACAGATGGAAAGTAAAGGCTACGCAATGGATAAAGTAAACCCTGACCTTTTGGTGGATTCCCGCATCGTGGTCCAAACAAGGAATATAAACAACAGTGGTGGTGGCTATCCCTACTTCCCATCTTACGGCCACGGATATGGCCATTTTGGTTCTTATG
>JBDNGW010000640.1:0-1875 GCA_041689735.1 Leeuwenhoekiella sp.
ATTGATTTTTATAATTCGTTGAGCAAAGATCGAAAACTGGTTTTAAAGTCGGTCTTTAGGTCTCAATTTCGTTTTGGTGATGATTATGAATTTTACCAATCGGCGCAATTGGGACAGCGTAATGGTCTGCGGGGATTCCGTTTTGACCGTTTCAGTGGTAAAAGTGCGGTTGCCGGTTCAGCAGATTTGCGCTATGCTTTTAATTCCTTTCGCACACGGCTATTTCCTTTGCAGATAGGGATTTTTGGCGGTTACGATCTGGGTCGTGTTTGGATTCCCAGTGAAAGCTCTGAACAGTGGCACGACTCGTACGGCTTGGGTTTCTGGGTAAATAGTACTGACGCGCTGAGTGGAACGGTAAACTTTTTTCACGCTGATGAAGGTTTGCGCGTTTCGCTGGGTTTTGGATTCAATTTTTAGAAGATAATTTAATAGAACATAGTATAACATGATAGAACAAACTTTAGATACAGATAAATCGGAAAAAATAGATAAAATAGATAAAATAGAAATAGAATACCTTAAGGTCAAAGATTTTGAGGCGCTAAAAAAAATAATGATAGCGGTCTATCCAACTATTCCCGATCCTTATTGGAGAAAGAGCGAACTGCAAAAGCTTGTGCGTATTTTTTCAGAAGGGCAAGTTGTTGTTAAGGTGAACGGGGAAATTGCCGGTTGCGCACTGTCCATTATTGTAGATTATGACAAATTTTCAGATAAGCACACCTATGCAGAAATTACGGGTGATGCAACTTTCAGCACCCATACGCCAAAAGGAAATGTACTTTATGGAATAGATATTTTTATTGCACATGAATTCCGCGGTATGCGCATAGGCCGGAGACTTTACGATTACCGTAAGGAACTTTGTGAAAACATGAACCTGGAGCGCATCATTTTTGGTGGAAGGTTGCCCAATTATCATCAGTATGCAGATAAAATGACGCCAAAGGGATATATCGAGAAGGTACGTACCCGGGAAATTAACGATCCTGTGCTGGATTTTCAGCTGAATAATGATTTTCACGTAAAACGGGTAATCACCAATTATCTGGAAGGTGATAAAGCGTCAAAAGAGTATGCAGCTTTGCTGGAATGGGACAATATCTATTACCAGAAACCACAGAAAAAGCCGATAGCGACCAAAACGGTTGTGCGCTTGGGACTGGTTCAATGGCAGATGCGTAACTATAAGAACCTCGACGAACTCATTGAGCAGGCCGAATATTTTATCGATACTATTTCAGGATATCGCTCAGATTTCGCCCTTTTTCCGGAGTTTTTCAACGCGCCGCTTATGGCCGCTTACAACCACCTTTCTGAGGCGGATGCTATTCGTGAACTTGCAAAATATACCGAGCAGATCAGGGACAAATTCTCAGAACTTTCCATATCCTATAATATCAATATTATTACGGGAAGTATGCCTTATGTGGAAGATGGAAAATTATATAACGTAGGTTTTTTGTGCAAACGAGACGGGACAATAGAAAAATTCTACAAGCTGCACGTTACACCAGACGAGGCAAAAGTATGGGGCATGAATGGCGGTAATGAGCTCAAGACCTTTAATACAGATTGTGGTAAAATCGGGATTTTGATCTGCTATGACGTAGAATTTCCCGAACTGAGCCGTATACTGGCAGATCAGGGTATGGATATTCTCTTTGTACCCTTTCTTACCGATACTCAGAATGCATATAGCCGCGTGCGCCTTTGTGCTCAGGCCAGAGCGGTGGAAAACGAGTGCTATGTTGCCATTGCAGGCAGCGTCGGTAATATCCCGAAAGTACATAATATGGATGTACAGTTTGCCCAGAGTATGGTGCTCACGCCTTGCGATTTTCAGTTTCCGACTAATGGTATAAAGGCCGA
>JBDNGW010000641.1:0-7763 GCA_041689735.1 Leeuwenhoekiella sp.
TTGTTCTTCTACTTGGCCAAATAAATAAGAGCCCCATAATAAGGCAATCACAATCTTATATTCCATTAAAAACGGCTAAGCGGTAAATGTATTACAATGATATCGTTTTCAGGTAGCTGTTATCTTATATCCGGAGCGTTCAATTAATATTGATTTTTTTTGGAAATTGTTATCTATTTGGATAACTTTGCAACGGAATTAAAAAATTGACTGAATTGGAAGAATTAAAAAGAGAGATTATTCCATTCGAAAACCACTTTTGGGATTTCTACAATAGACTGAATCCCAAAGTACAGGAAAAGTTCGACTGGACAATTTCACTCATCGAGCGAACAAAAATAGTTCCCAAACAATACTTTGACCATATGACTGGAACGGACGGTCTTTGGGAAATACGAGTAAAAACAGGAAGTAATATATTTAGGGTGTTCTGTTTTTTCGACAAGGGAAATGTTATTATCCTATTGAGCGGATTCCAGAAAAAGACCCAGAAAACACCGAAAAAGGAAATTAAGAAAGCGGAAAGACTTAAAAATAAATATTATGAAAACAAGTGAAAATCCTAAAAGCTGGAAAGAACACATTAACAAAAAATATGGCGCGTTAGGAACCGAATCCAGAGAAAAATTTGAAGAAGAGTTTGAGACCTTTCAAATTGGTGTGCTTATACAGGAAGCACGGAAAAGACAAAAACTGACCCAACAACAATTGGCGGAAAAGGCTGGAACGACCAAGAATTATATTTCGAGAATCGAAAACAATGCGAGCGACATCCGACTTTCCACTTTGATGCGAATTGTCCGAGAAGGGCTCGGGGGAAGTCTAAAACTCTCGGTAGATGTTTAACGAACCTGGCGAAAAGCATTAATAATAAGACAAAAAAAATAAGGCGGGCAATTATTGATCCAAATATTCTGTCTATATTTAAAAGGTCGCCAGTCGCAACACTTGAGGATTACTTTAATGATCGAAAAAAGGGAAACCAAGCATAAAAATAAAAGATTTGACCTATGTTTAGTGGAAAGAATCGCCATTATTGCCCATTACACGTAATACAACAGCAATTATTTTTTAATCAAAAACCTATTATTCCATTCAAAATAAAATCGGGCTTTTTAAAACAAAGCCGAAGCGATCGCTTTAATATTATCGCTTTTACCCATGGAATAATAATGCAGCACCGGAACACCGAATTCCATTAGTTCCTTAGACTGCTGTATACAGAATTCAATCCCTACTTCGCGCACTTCCTTATTGCTCTTGCAGCTTTCTACCGCTTCTATAAGGGATTCTGGGAGGTCTATTTTAAAAACCTGAGGCAATAATTGCAAATGCCGTTCTATTGCAAGTGGTTTAATACCGGGAATGATTGGGACGGTTATACCTTCGGCACGGGCCATATTTACAAATTCAAAATACTTCTGATTGTCAAAAAACATCTGTGTCACCACATAATGCGCCCCTGCTTCTATTTTTTGCTTTAAACGTTTAAGATCGCTTCTCAGCGACGGCGATTCCAAATGTTTTTCAGGATAGCCGGCCACACCTATGCAAAAATCGGCACAATTTTTAGACTCCACTCTATCGTTGAGATACTGGCCACAGCTCATATCATGCAATTGCTCCACAAGCCCCAGCGCATAATCATGGCCCCCTTTTTTAGGTTCAAAATATTGTTCTTCTTTCATTGGGTCACCGCGCAGCGCCATTACATTATCGAGACCCAGATAATGGCAGTCAACCATAAGGTATTCGGTTTCTTCTTTGGTATAACCACCACAGAGCACGTGCGGCACGGTATCAACATTATATTTATGGGCGATCGCGGCACAAATTCCCAACGTACCAGGCCGCATCCGCGTGATTTTCTTGTCAAGCAAGCCGTCCCGTTCTATGTAAATATATTCTTCACGTGAAGTGGTGACATCTATAAATGGTGGGTTGAATTCAATTAACGGGTCTATGTTGTCATAAAGGTCCTGAATACTGCTCCCTTTTTTTGGTGGTATAATTTCAAATGAAAACAAGGTTTTTCCTTCTGCTTGCTTGATGTGATCTGTTATTTTCATAGTTTATTCCTGTTGAGCTTTTTTGACCCACGGTTGTATCTTAATAATTTTTTTTGGGCGTTCGGGCGGGCTATTCGCTGCAATTCCTCGCTCCTCGTTCCTCGGGCTGCGGGATTTCCGCTACTATCCCTAACGCAAAACACTATAATCCGATTACTGCTTTCTGATAAGCAATGGCCTAATCTTTCGCAATAACTTGACCTTGCCCAGACCAAAATAACGCGCTTCCCGGTTGGCAAAATAATGACCCTGTTTTCCCTTCTGCTTGCTTGATGTGATCTGTTACCTTCAAAGTATATTCTAGTTAAGCTTTGTTAGCCCACGGTTTTATCTTAATTATCTTTTTTGGGCGTTCGAGCGGGCTATTCGCTGCAATTCCTCGCTCCTCGTTCCTCGGGCTGTGGGATTTCCGCTACTATCCCTAACGCAAAACATTCTGATTACTGCATTGACATAAGCCAGGGCTCAATCGTCTGCAATATTGGGATTCAACCATCTCACAGCTTCTAGATAAGGAATATTTTTTCGCGCGGCGAAATCCTCCACTTGATCTTCCTTGATTTTGCCCAGACCAAAATATCGCGCTTCCCTATTGGCAAAATAATACCCACTTACAGAAGCCGCCGGCCACATGGCCATACTTTCGGTCAGCTCAACGCCTATGTTCTCATTGACCTGTAGCAGTTCCCAAATAGTGAGCTTTTCTAGATGATCTGGACAGGCTGGATACCCAGGCGCGGGCCGAATACCGCGGTAATCTTCTTTTATTAAAGCGGTATTGTCCAGGTTTTCATCGGCGGCGTAGCCCCAGTCCACTTTACGCACCTGTTTATGCAAATATTCGGCAAAAGCTTCAGCAAAGCGGTCTGCCAGTGCTTTTACCATGATACTGTTGTAATCATCAAGAGCCTTTTCATATTCTTCGGCCAATTTTTGGGTGCCAAAACCGGTACTCACGCAAAAACAGCCTATGTGATCGGTAATTCCGGTTTCCTTTGGCGCGATAAAATCGGACAGGGCAATATTCGGCCTGCCTACGGCTTTTTTGCTCTGCTGGCGCAGCGTTCGGAACATAAAGGTTTCGGACTTTCTGACATCGTCTCCTTTAAAATGAACTTCAATATCATCGTCATTTACGGTATTTGCTTCGAACAGGCCGTAAATTGCCTTGGCAGTCAGCAGTTTTTCATCCAGGATTTTCTTCAGGATTACTTTCGCGTCAGCAAATAGTTCGCGTGCCTGGGCGCCTACAACCTCGTCTTCCAATATATCAGGATAGCGGCCGTGCAGATCCCAGCTCCTGAAAAACGGCGACCAGTCAATATAAGGTTCGAGTTGGCGCATATCAAAATCATGAATCACCTGAATTCCCAGTTTATTGGGTTTAAAAATGACCGATTTTTCCCAATCCAGCTCCCATTTATTGGCACGGGCATCGGCGATGCTTAAATATTCCTTTTTTCGGCCACGGCTCAAAAAATTATCCCTAAAAACGGAATAATCATCTTTGATCCCCGCCATATATTTTTTCGCCGAAGTGGGATTAAGCAGATCGCCCACCACCGTTACCGCTCGTGAGGCATCATTTACATGCACCACAGCGTTCTGATATTCAGGATCAATCTTTACTGCAGTGTGTGCCTTGCTGGTCGTGGCGCCGCCTATTAACAGAGGAACGGTAAAATTCTGACGTTTCATCTCTTTGGCCAAGAATACCATTTCATCCAGTGAAGGCGTGATCAGACCGCTCAGGCCTATGATATCCACATTATTTTCTTTCGCGGAAGCGATGATCTTTTCCGGCGGTACCATAACGCCCAGATCCACGATCTCATAATTATTACAGGCCAGCACAACGCTCACGATATTTTTACCAATGTCATGAACATCACCCTTTACGGTGGCCATTAAAATTTTAGGGGATTTCGAAGCCCCCCCCGCCCCCGATGGGGGAGCTTCAAGCAGCGCTGTTGAAATGCGCTCTATAACTTCTTCGGTTCCTGTTAAAATTTCAACGTTTGTGAAACGGATTACATTAAAGCCTTGTTTTTTAAGCCAGGCAGTTCGCTCGGCATCACTCTCTTTATTTTCAGGCAATTGGTGTATCAGACCATCAACTTCAATTACCAGCTGCTTTTTAAGGCAAACAAAATCTGCAATGTATTTCCCTATGACATGCTGCCTTCTAAATTTAAAACCATCCATTTTCTTCCGGCTAAGGATATTCCATAGCATGGTTTCGGCTTCGGTAGGATTATTATAGCGCATCTTATGGGAATACCCTTTCATCAATTTATACAAAACGGGATCGGCCGTTTTCCAATAGCGCTCCCCCTTTGGGGGCTGGGGGGCCTTTTTCGCCTCCTCAATATATGGCAGCAGATAAGCAACCGCTTTTTTCATGACCCGCGCGCTTTTCACCACTTGGGGCAGAAACATTTTACCACTGCCAAAAAGGTCCCCCACCACGTTCATACCCGTCATGAGATGACCTTCTATCACTTCTATGGGCGCTGGCGCCTCCTGACGCGCCTGCTCTATGTCTTCTACAATATACTCATCAATACCTTTTACCAGCGCTCTTGTGATCCTTGCCTGTAGCGGCTCTTCCCGCCAGGCAAGGTCAACCTCTTTTTCCTTGTTTTTTCCTTTTACGCTTTCGGCAAGGATAAGTAGACGTTCGGTGGCGTCATCGCGGCGGTTGAGGATCACATCTTCTACATGCTCCAGCAATTCTTGTGGAATGTCATCATAAACCTCGAGCATTGTAGGGTTTACAATGCCCATGTTCATTCCCGCTTTTATGGCGTGGTACAAAAATACCGAGTGCATCGCCTCCCTTACTTTATCATTCCCCCTAAAACTAAAGGAAACATTGCTCACCCCGCCGCTCACACTGGCGTAGGGAAGATTTTTGCGCACCCACGCGGTCGCTTCTATAAAATCTACGGAACCGTTATTGTGCTCGTCCATTCCCGTGGCCACGGGAAAAATATTAAGGTCAAAAATGATATCCTGTGGTGGAAATTTTACCGTATTTACTAAAATATCGTAACTGCGCTGTGCGATTTCTATCCGCCTATCAAAATTATCGGCCTGTCCCGTTTCATCAAAGGCCATGACGATTACCGCAGCGCCATATCTCCTTATTTTCTTGGCGTGGTCAATAAACTCTTTTTCCCCTTCCTTAAGACTGATACTGTTTACAACAGATTTACCCTGCACTACTTTTAAACCAGCCTCAATAATTTCCCATTTGGAGCTGTCTATCATAATGGGCACCCGGGCGATATCCGGTTCTGCCGCGATAAGGTTTAAAAACCTGACCATGCTCTTCCTGCCATCAAGGAGGCCATCGTCCATATTGACGTCTATAATCTGGGCCCCACCTTCAACCTGATGGCGCGCCACAGCTAGGGCCTCATCAAATTTATCTTCTTTGATCAAACGTAAAAACATGCGTGATCCCGCAACGTTGGTACGCTCGCCCACATTGATAAAATTACTTTGCGGAGTGGCAATAAGGGGCTCCAGACCGCTAAGGGTTAGCTGTGGTGCGTTTTGCGTGCGCTGCTCGTCGAGATCTTTCATGTATGGTTCCTAGTTACAGGTTTTATTATTATTACTGTTCTTAAATGCTGTTATTGGTGATTTAAGTCTAAATATAAGGTTCTATAACGGTCGTTTAAAGCTTAATTTAATACTCTAAAATGGTCTTTTTGACCTAAAAATGACCTTTTTCAATCCAAAAACAGATCTTTTTAGGCTAAAATCGGTATTTGCCTTGGTTGATACTCTTTGGCCACAGCCGCAATTGTTTTAATATGTTCTGGCGTAGTGCCGCAACAGCCGCCTATAATATTTATGAGTCCTTTTTCTAGATATTCCCTAACCTGTGTTGCCATTTCTTGCGCACTCTGGTCATATTCTCCAAAGGCATTGGGAAGTCCGGCATTGGGATAGGCCGAAATGGCGCATTGTGCCCTTTTTGAAACAATCTCCAGATAAGGTGTAAGCTGTTCGGCGCCCAGCGCGCAGTTAAAACCAACGGATAATAAAGGCAAATGCCCTATGGAAATCAAAAAAGCCTCAGCCGTCTGGCCAGATAGCGTTCTTCCGGAAGCATCAGTAATGGTACCGCTCACCATAATGGGAACGTCTATGCCGCGCTCTTCCTTGAGCTCATCAATGGCAAAAAGTGCTGCTTTCGCGTTGAGCGTATCAAAAATTGTTTCCACCAATAAAATATCAACGCCACCATCCAACAGCGCCTCTGCCTGCTGCCTGTACGCATTGCGCAGTTCATCGAAGGTGATTGCCCGGTAACCGGGATCGTTAACATCTGGTGACATACTGGCGGTTTTATTGGTAGGACCCATGGCTCCTGCTACAAAACGTGGTTTATTGGGTTCTTTTTTGGTGAATTCATCGGCTACCCGCCTTGCTATTCTTGCACTTTCATAATTGAGGTCATAAACAAGTGCTTCCATACCGTAATCTGCCATAGCGATTGTGGTACCCGAAAAGGTGTTAGTCTCCACAATATCTGCACCCGCCTCAAAATATTTGCGATGCACCTCGGCAATGGCATCGGGCTGTGTGAGGGAAAGCAAATCGTTATTGCCCTGCACAGAGGAGGGCCAATCTTTAAACCGCTGGCCGCGGAAATCTGTTTCCTGAAATTTATAGGCTTGCAACATGGTACCCATGGCGCCGTCAAGAATAAGGATGCGTTGCTCTAAAGCCTCTTGTAATGAACTCATATTTTTTTTCTAAACTATAACACAAATTACCTACAGCTCAGTCCCAAACAAATGTATGCGGGGACTACTTAAGATTATAAAACGAAAAAAGTTAACAGAAAAAAACCAGAAGACTGGACTCATGTTATCTATCCCACTTTAAAAATAAGCGATATATGGGTAGAATGTAGCACCTTCTCTAAAAAGTATAGAGGGTTGCTAAGGCTTCAGCGGGTCTAACCCCTCTGCCTTTCTTGATAACCTAATTCAATAAGCAATGAACTTACTATAACAAAGATTGCAAAACACAACCTATAAAAAAAACAAAATTGCAATAATTTTTTATTAAAGATTTCATGATTGATAAAAAAGATTTGTTCGAGTTATAGAAATAACGATAAAATGCAAGAATAAAAGATGGAATAAGCTAAAAACGACAAATTTTGCCGATGAATATTTACACGATCAGAATTTTCCTTTATCTTTATAATATCCAATTTTTTAAAACAATCAAGTATGCAAACCACCACCAATACTTCTCTAAAAGTGCAATCAGTCCGTTTTAAGATGGTTGATTATGAGAACGCCTCAGCACAAGTAAAAGATATTTATGATGACACCAAAAAAACCTTACAGCTGCCTTTTGTACTTAACTGGTTTAAATGCCAAGGAGATAATGCCACCTTCCTTGCCGGCAATTGGGCAAAGTTGAAATCTACTCTTATGCAGGGCGAAGTACCCAATGTACTTAAACAATTATGACTATCCGTAACTAATACCAAGTTGTTTCAAGAGCCGCAATTAATAACCTACTCAAGTTTCGCACCCAGTAAAGACCGGTGTTTTGAGGGCAAAAAAAAGAAAAAATGTAGCATATAAACCTTGCTAACCGCTTGGTTTTTAAGTATTTTTAAAGTGCAAACAAGAAAATACAAATATGCTACAGAACAAA
>JBDNGW010000642.1:0-7007 GCA_041689735.1 Leeuwenhoekiella sp.
AATAATTGTAATCCCTTTGTATATGGGTGTTTCGAGTTTCAAAAACAGGAGCTCGCCTCTTTAAGCTAAAAATATTGCGAACATACGTTTTGTAAAATACTGATAAATAGATATGTGGTTTTACAGAGATTATTGCTTAAGTGCCTAATTCAATAGAATAATTAAACTTTTCTGATATTCAAGGATGGATACTTATCTAAAATTTAGGGGTTGGTTTTCAAATACCGTATGAAAATATCAAAGGGGCGGTAAGAAACTTGCCGATGCCGAACATTGTTTGTGGAATATTGTGCCTTTGTGATGGACTTGTCTTAAATGCACTTACATTACCTATAGCTGACCGCGGCTGTTTATTGTTAATATGGCCACGCCTCCACAACACTTGCAGGCATAGCATGGGGCTACTTTAACTCCGTCCAGTAATTGTAGCAGTTCTTCTTGCTTCCGAACATTTCCCTAAATATTTGTCTATCAAACCCTTTCAATATTTTCATCTCTCTGGGGTTTTATGACGATTTACAAAATAATTTACTCTACAATTGTGGCCTAAATGGGTAGTCCAATAGAATGATTCAAAAGTAATTGAAATCGATGTTTAACGCTGCTCCTAAGGGGCATTCCTGAAGTTTTTTATCGATTTCCGATCTCAGTTTTGTCAATATTGTCTGGCTGCAAAGGAACAAATTGATGTTTTATAGTATCGCTAACGGTCCAAAGCCTCAACCCTAAAGGGTTGCCGTCAAAATTTTTGCTTGTTACCTCCCCGCTTACTAATTGGATGTTCTTATATTGGTTGATCTCCGTTGTATGTGTATGACCTGATAAGTAGGCCACAACATTATTTTGCCCAAACAATTTTAATAATTCCTTCCTCTTTTCCAAAGGCAAATTAAAATATCCTTCCTTTTCATCCGCAGTTTTAACGAACAACGGATAATGCCCAATCACAAATACCGGCTTTTCGTTAATATGTTGATCCTCTATAGTCTTTTTGAACCAATTATTGAATTTCTCTGATTCGTTTCCTATATCTTCTTTCCACAACTGGGTGTTGACCACTACAAACGAATAACCATGGTGAAGGAATTGGTGATAATCTTTGCCAACTGTCTCCCGGTAATAACTGAGTGTACTATCATTCGCAATATTTCCTACATCGTGATTTCCCGGTGCTGGATAACAGGGCATATGGAAACCATCCACAATTTTTTTAAAGTCGGTATACGTACTGTCGTTGGGATTATCAACAAGATCGCCACATATGACCACGAAATCGGGATCAAGTGCATTTATTTGCTTTACGGCGGTTTTAAAAGATTCCACGTCATGCTCATATCCCCCGAAACCTAATTGGGTATCGCACATTTGTACAAAGGTGAATGACTTTTGTTTATCAGTACAAGAAGTAAAAAAAACAAAAAGGAAGATTAATATATAGTTGTTTTTCAAGACGAAATTATTGATACTATTTACCTTGGTTTTCATTTTTATTAAAGAATTAGTTGTTTTTGATTATTAAAAATTTCTTAAAACCGATCATCCCCGTAGCAAAGCCTTTTAGGGTTCTTTGAATTAATTTTCAGTGGTAATGGCCGGGCCAGTCCTTCTTTATCCTGATCACTTTTTGGCTTGTCGGGGCCAGTTCCTTTAACTCTACCTTTTCCTGGCCATGGTCGACCTTGATGTCCTTCTTCAAGGGATGATCGCCCCCGGACATTCGCCGATAAAAAAATCCTTGAGGATCCCGCTGTCCGCCCAGCGGCACAACCTCCAACTGCCCCCGTCCACGAGATGTCCCTTTAGCTTTCGACGCTTTCCGGATCTCATTGCCCCCATCTCGAAACTGGAACTGCCCAGCAAGGGGAATATCTCTTTGTGGGCGTTTAAGGGGTTTACCTTCAGGACGTTGTATTCGAGCCCTATCTTCTTGGTATTGCCGATTTTGACCAATTTCCGTCTTTCCATGTATTTTCCATGCTTTATGGTATCGGCGCACTGTCGGCGTACCCCTTGTCAGTATCTGGGCCGAGAGCCGCCTTGCCACGTCTTTTAGCTTTAACGGTTTTCGAGGGCCGCCACGATCTAGTTCACGACCACTAACCAGCTCTTCAATATGTCCGTTAACCACGTCTTTCGAGCGTCTATACAGTGTTGTCCATATCAATTGAGAAAGAAAGATATCCGCCCAGTTTGGTCAATTTTACCACTGTTTTTAACAGTTAAATTTTTTGATTTTACCAACTACAAAATACGTTTATTTTGAACGCTTTTCCTACTCAAAAAGCTCCCAAACACTAATAAAAACAATGCTTTAATCAATCATTAACCTGTTTTCCAGGCGATAGCTAATTCTTTTTTAGATTAATTCAAAACCTTCATTATTACCAACTGGGATTTTGTTCAAGGTTAGGATTTGCATCTAATTCAGATTGAGGAATCGGCCATAACATGTATTGCTCGGTAAAAGTTACTCCACTTTCATTTGTGAAAGAAAAAACATCTTTAAAAATACCTCCCTCGAGATCATAAACTTGGTGTGTCCGCTGAATATCAAAATATGCTTTATTTTCAAAAGCAAGCTCATGATATCTTTCTTTCCAGATTGCCTCTTGAAATTCATCTTTGGACAAGCCTTCTAATGGATCAAGCTCTGCTCTCTCTCTAATTTTGTTGATTTGATTATAAGCCTTTTGTGTAGGACCAGCTACTTCATTGGAGGCCTCTGCATATGTTAACATAACCTCCGGCATGCGAAGTATTGTCCAATTTAAATCAGAATTCTTATCACCATCTATACCTGCAGCTTCCGCTAACCAGAATTTGTACAATGCGTATTCGCCAAACTCAATGATTTCTCCTGTGCTAGGTGAGGGATATTCTGAAAAAAAATATTGTCTTTCTTCCGCTCTTTTATCATTAGATTCATAAGATCCAACAAACTCATCTCGTGGAACGAGTGCTCCTATTTCTCCACTTAACTTGGATATTCCAATCTTGTCAGGAGTTACAAATTCTGTTATGTTATTTGTATTTACTCCATATAAATATTGGACCTGGAAAATTAGTTCGCCTAAATTTTTATGCGCCCGGTCGTGTAAATAAGCATAATTATCAAATAGTGGATACCATCCTGCATCGATAACTTCCTCTGCTTTATTAGCGGCTAACTGATAATATTCATTTCCGTAGTCGAGTGGGTATCCGGCCATTGTTAAATAAACATTGGCCAATAAAGATTTCACAGCTCCCAATGAAACTTTACCTGCCCTGTCAACGTCCGGCAGTCCTGAATTTTCTGCTTCCTGTAAATCACTTACAATTAGTTCGTAGATTTGTTCTTTCGGTGAACTTTCAGGGTAAAGATCAGGACTGGTATAGTCGATAGGTTCTGTTATTAAGGGAATATCTCCGTAAAGCCGAACAAGATAATAGTAGTATAAAGCTCGGAGAAAATGTGCTTCTCCAAGTAAACTTCTTTTTTGAGATTCATCCATCTCAGTTCCAGAGATACCTTTAATAGAGAGGTTGGAGCTTGCTATGCCCTCATAAAACCCCTCCCACATCACTTGAAAAACTGGTTCTATAGCCGAATTATTATGCTCAATAAATCCATTGTTATATAGACTTTGTCCAAGACTGGTGGCATGTCCAACAGGCAGGTCCAAAGAAACCCACACAGCTTCCCCATAATTATTTCCTTCGCCAGTTGTCAAGGTATATAGCCCTGGATATATTCCATTAACTGCGGCTTCTGCGTGTGATGCAGTTCTAAAATAATTTTCCTGAGTAATAGCTGATTTATTTTCTTCGTTAAGAAAATCGTCTTGACAACCTGTACCGGAAACTAGAAGTAACCCCAACAGAAAGATATTAAATTGTTTTTTATTTATTTTCATTTTTAATTCTATTTAGTTTATTAATCAGTTTAAAAAGGTTGTGCTTTACAATGTTATGTAATAATAAGATCAACTGATAATCAATATGTTATTATGTGATTTACTCTTTCGGAATGCTCTGAAATGAGTTTTTAACCTATTTGAATCACTATTTCTACAAGGTTCTAAACAAAAACCTTTAAAAACTAAAATTGACCCCAAACATGAAAGTTCTAGGTTTTGGATAATCAGCGTAAGTGATTCCTTGAGAAAATGGATCTCCATCGTAATTATTGACTTCTGGATCATAGCCAAAGTAATCTGTCAGTAGGAAGAAGTTTTGTAGAGAAGCATGTATTCTCAAATTACTTATTCCTAACTGGTCACTGACTGATGGAGAGATGTTATAGCCTAAACTTAAATTCTTGCCGCGAATAAAGGATCCATCTTCAAGTTTACGTGTGTCCATATAATAATGATAATATGCACCTGTAGGACGGACTTGCTCAAGTAAAGCATCCTGATTATTTGGGGTCCATGCATTTAGAACTGTTGCAAAACTATTGGCAATTCCTTGGCGAGCTTCCCCAGAGTTCCTTATGTTGTTAAAAACATCGTTCCCTTTCGAATATTGAATTTCCAAAATTAGATCTAGATTTTTGTACCTTATAGTGTTTGTAAACGTTCCATAAAAATCTGGTATACCTTTTCCTATAATAACGCGATCTTGGCCGTTAATGGCACCATCGTCGTTCTGATCTACAATTCGAAGGTCTCCAGGTTGTTGATTATATTCTGCTGCTAAATCTTCTTCTCCTAAACTCCAAATACCATCGCGGACATACCCATAAATTGAACCAGCCGATTCCCCTACCCGGAGAATAAGTGCATCCTTGAATCCATATAAGATATCCTCGTTATTTACACCTAAAGAAGTAATTTTGTTTCTTAATAAGGAGAAATTGAAATTTGTGGACCAAGAAAAATCTTCATTAACAATATTGTGTGTATTAATGGAGACTTCTATTCCTCTGTTCTCGATATTCCCAATATTCCGTGTCACAGTTGTATAGCCACTAGTGGAAGGTACTGGGGCATCAAATAATAAGTCACGTGTATTCCTGACATAATAATCCGCTTCTAATGAAATTCTATTTTTGAATAAGCCGATATTCAACCCGAAGTTTACTTCATCGGTTTTTTCCCATTGTAGCTCCGGATTGGCAAGACGCCCTATCGTGGTACCAGTTACTCTTCCTCCATCAAAGATATAATCATTTGTATTCAGATTAGCCAATGATCTGTATGAACCAATTTCAGAATTTCCCGTGACACCATAGCTTACACGTAATTTTACATTAGAAAACAGATTGCTGTTTTTCAAAAAGCTTTCCTCAGATATTCGCCAGGCAAAAGCCCCGGAAGGAAAGAAGGCAAATTTATTATCTGCACCAAATTTAGAGGAACCATCTAAGCGACTGGTAAATGTCAATAAATACTTTTCCCTAAAGTTATAATTTAATCTTCCGAAATAAGACTGCATCTGATATTCAGTAGTAGATGATCCTGGTGCGCGCGAAGTAGCTCCAGCTCCTAGGTTATTCCATTCATAATAATCATCTGGCATATCCCTGGTTCGCGCAGTCCAATTGAGGTAGTCATAGCTCTGTACTTCGATTCCTCCCATGAGATCTACTCCATGATCATTATTAATTTGCTTATTATATTTTATCAGATTGGACCATTGCCAAAATTGAGACTCACTACTATTAATATCCGCTTCGTTCCTACCTCCCCGAAGCTTCGAACTTTCAAAAAAAGGATTTACGCGGTTAGAAACGTTGACACCTAAAGTAGAAGTTATATCTAATCCCTCAAGTAAATTGATGTTCAGATAAGTATTCCCGTTGAACGAATTTGTTTTAGATAACCTTTTTATTTCATAGATCTCGGCCAAAGGATTATCTTGTCTTTCTAGTCCGCTATAATCACCTGCAGTGCCGTATGTACCATCCTCATATTTGTAGGGAATAAAAGGTACGAATTCAACAAAACGTCGAATAACATCGTAAGACCCATTACTATCATCAACTCCTCCTTGGCTCAATTGGGCATAACTTAGGCTACCCCCAACTTTTAACCAATCTTTCATCTGACGGTCAAGAACAGCTCTAACGTTATATCTTTTTGCAAAACTTTCTTTAATTATTCCTTGTTCGTCTGCATGACCTAAGAAAAACCCATAATTGCTGAGTTCATCTCCACCAGTAAATGATAGGTTGTGGTTTTGACTGATACTCGTTCTCGTGGATGCATCTTGCCAGTCCACATCATACAATGGCTGTGGAACTCCATTTTCATCCAAATCGAAGAGTTCTCGATTGCCAAGAGAATTCCCCACCAGATAATTTCTTCTTTTCTGAACAGGATCCATATATTTGCCATTTGCAAAACCTTCAGAATCGTATTTAGCAGCATTGCGATATTGTTCTTCTTCAATGAACAAAAATTCTCGCGAATTCAGCACATCTAACTTTCTGTCTTCTGGAAGCCAGTTAACACTCACATAACTGTCATAACTTACTTGACTGACATTCTTTTTACCTCTTTTTGTAGTAATAATAATTACCCCATTAGATCCTCTTGTCCCATATATGGCAGTTGAAGAGGCGTCCTTCAATACATCAATTGATTCTACATCATTCGGATTTAAGGTGTTAATACCTGTTGTCCAAATAACCCCATCCACCACGTAAAGAGGATCATTTGAAGCGTTTACCGAACTGTAACCACGGATTGCAATAGAAGTTCTTCCACCTGGACGGCCTGAGTTAGTTGAGACATTAACGCCAGCAACTCTTCCAGCCAAAGATTGTTCTACGTTTATAGCAGGGCGATCCATTAATTCTTCACCATCAACACTTCCAACAGATCCCGTTAAGTCACTTTTTTGCTGAGTTCCATATCCAACGACTACAACTTCGTCGAGACCGGCAGAACTTTCTTCCAGTTGAACATTAACTGTAGCCTGCCCGCTCACCGTCAGCTCTTTAGTTGCAAACCCGATATAGGAAACTACCAAAATCGCGTCCTCATCTGCGATAACCAATGAAAAGTTACCATCAAAATCTG
>JBDNGW010000643.1:0-10310 GCA_041689735.1 Leeuwenhoekiella sp.
CGCTGTACAACAACGACCTAATGCTCAAAAGATTTTTATGCGTGTTCGCCATTGACCCGAACAGACCAAAAAACAAGGAAAAAATCCGGAAGCTTTTAACCTACGGTGCTAGGGCCGCCTAAAACTAAACGAAGTATTGTATATAAAATTCACAAAAATTAACTGCTATAAAAAACGTAGTGAAACAAGGACAAAATAAATCTTAATCAATATTCCAATACCCTTTTTTTGCTGCGTCTAATTTCGCTAGGGAAGATAACGTCTTGCAATCTTGTGCTATTTCAAACCAAGCATTAAGCAACATATGAAAAATAGAGAAAAAGCATTAATTCATTTAATCAAAAAAGCACAAATAGAATTTTCAGAAAAAAATTATGTTGTTGCAATTCCAGGATTTATGTCAAAAAAATTCATTGCCTATTGCTCAATGAGAGATGATTTAAATCTGGTAATTGATTACATTCAAACTTTAAGAGAAATACCAGACAATAAAATTTTCAAATCAGCATTAACATACTCATTAATAGCACTGTATGGTAAATGTTTTACAGATGCTTCAAAAAACAGTTACCCAAAATTAGAGCCTAATCCACTTTTTGATGAAAATGAAGCAGTAAATAATCCTCGGGGCAAGCCCACGAGGCATTTAGAGGAACATATCTTTTTGATTGATGAAAACCTTAGGTTTTCAAACTTTCCTCTAAAATACTAGGCAAGCCTAGGGGAATTAAACCCAATAGGGATTAAAAGAAACGCACGAATATCTTATGGTCCTAAGACATCAATTCATTGCCCATCGTGGAAAGACAGATAGTGAAGTTGGCATTTCGTTCATGGCAATTCCTAAAGATAAAAATTCAGAATCACAAGTTAGATTTAAACAACTTAAACTTGGTGCATTTGGAGAGGAAAAACTTAACGAAATAGAAAAGATTGTTCGATTTATAATTACACAATTAGAGGTGAAAATTCAAAAAAGCGGACAAAAGGTGTATGATGGTTTTTTTGATCTTTTTGATGCTAAAGAGATATCCTTTATGGTGTTGAATAATATGAAAGATCCTGAAAAAAACGAATAAATTAAATTTGACTTGCGGTTATATTGACTTATTCTTAAGGGCCCGAACCGTTCGAAAGTATAGATTTTAAGCCTGTAAATGAACTTCACGAAAATTACAGGATAATTGCATTTTAAGTTTTTTAACGAAGGTTTCTTTAGACTTGTACTTTCCAATTAAAGTTCAATTTCCCATGCCTATTTGTGTTAAAATTTAAAACAAAAAAATAACCGTTGATACAAATTTAAACGGCAAATCTAGTAAAATAAAACGTTACTAAACATGTAATCAGCATCCAAGAAAAGTTAACCGAGGCGGTAGACTATATGGACGGTGAGCGGATGAGTTATTTTAAAGGGAGTAACCCTCTGTAAATGATGAAAACAAAATTCCTTCATTTACAAAGCAATCTTTATTTCAATTGACTATAAGCTTGATAGAGGCTTTGTGCTCTTGAGATAGAAGTTGAACAACATAAATTCCTTTTTTATAATTGGAAGTGTCTAATGTTATGTGATCTGTATTGCTGAATTTAAATAAGTCAATACTTTTTCCAAGGACATCAACTATTTCTAAAGTAAGTTCATTATATATTTTAGCCATGTGAATTTGAGTAGTCTCCCTACTGGGATTTGGATACATTACAATATCTTTTGCAATTGTGTTCTGCGATAAGTTTAGATTCTCATTTTTATAAACCCTGACATGTCCCGAACTGCTGCCATTTCCATCATTATAAGGAGCTCCGACGGCAAGCACACTTCCACTGGCATTTAGGCTCAAAGCTCTGCCTGACTCATCTTTAGATGCTTCCCCATCTATATCCTGACCCGACTGTATCCATGTTCCTGATTGGTATTGATAAACCCTGACATGTCCTGAACTGCTGCCATTTCCACTATTTTGTATAGCTCCAATAGCAACAATGTTTCCATCCGCGGCCAAACTAACTGCATATCCCGAGTTATCATAAAGGTGTTCCCCATTAATTTCTTGTCCCATTTGTACCCAAGTTCCGTCTTGGTTCTCGTAAATTCTTACTTGCCCAGAATAATCCCCATTTGAATCGTTAGCGTTGGATCCAATAGCGACCCTACTTCCATCTGCACTCAGGCTTACCGAGTTACCTGCATAATCGAAAGATTCTTCTCCAAAAATATCTTGACCAATTTGCATCCATGTTCCAGATTGGTGCTGAAAAACTCTTTCAGGTTGTCCGGGACCAATACCACCAATAGCAATCTCGTATCCATTTGCACTCAAACTTACAGACCAACCAAAGTAACTATTAACTCCATCCCCATTAATATCCTGACCCATCTGAGTCCACATACCTGATTGAATGCGATACACCCCAACATGACCTCTGTGTTCATAGATACCTGCTCCATTCGCAATACCTGAAGCTGCAATTGCTACTATATTGCCTTCTGCATTAAGGCTTATAGATTGACCAAAATGATCGTCAATTCCTTCCCCATCTATGTCCTGACCTATCTGTGTCCAAATTTCAGATTGGTTTTGGTACACTCTCACGTGTCCGGATTCCCTACCATTTCCATCATTATTAACTGCACTAATAGCAACAATACTACCATCTGCATTCAGACTTACTGAGTGACCGGAGAAATCAAGATCTGCTTCTCCGTGTATATCTTGACCTATTTGTATCCATTTTCCAGATTGGTTTCGGTACACTCTAACATCTCCTTTTATCCCTCCTGCGGTTCCACCTCCACCAGAACCGTGTTTCGAACCAATAGCAATGATACTTCCATCGGCACTCAAGCTTACAGACGAGCCTGATTCATCACCATATTCTCCATCAATGTCTTTACCTATTTGTGTCCATTGGGAAAACGCAAATGTTGGCAACAACAATAATAAAAGTAATTTTTTTTTCATTATATGTTTTTATGTTCATATTCCATTTATTATCAAATATATAACATTCTAAAATCATTTAATAAAAAATTTAATATTCCATAAGTTATATTGGAATTTTTGATAAGTCTTTTTGTTTGGGCTAAATGTATAACGTCCGAGAACATTCTAAAACCTATAGAAAAACATTTTTAATCAGTTGGATATCTAATAATTTTGGATATCACCAAACGATTTTTAATCTAATCTATAATTGAACTTTCAGAAAAGAATCGAGAAACAGCCTTTTAGGTATTTTAACGGTCGTTTCTTTAGACTTATAGAGATCTTATTCAGCCAACCATCAATTGGCGATTTGAAATAATTGAATACTTGTGACAAGTCACCCAACAGTCATACTTGGTTTTCTCAAATGCTGTCCGGACCATTTACAACTGCATTGATTGCATACATTACCAAAATATAGTAATATTGTATTATATTCAAATCGTTATAATATGAGCAGTACAACCAGTATAAACTTAGGTGATCATTTCCAAGATTTTTTGTCGCGCCTTACCAAAACGGGGCGATATGGTTCTGCCAGCGAAGCGGTACGGGCGGCCTTGCGATTATTGGAAGAGGAAGAAGCAAAATACAGTACTTTGATGAAGGCTTTGCAGGAAGGCGAAGATAGTGGCGAATGTGGCGAGAATTTCGACGATATCGTGCAGGGGGCGATAACGGAATATAGGGCCAAAGCTGCACAATGAACAGTTACACCCGTTCAAAGAAATGCACCCAGGATATTCGGGAGATCACCAAACGCAGTTTAGAGGATTTTGGGGAGGCCCAGACCTTGAGATATATGTCGGAACTCAAGGAAAGATTGCAATTGCTTGCAGACCGTCCTGATACTGGCCGTGGATTTACGCATATTCCTACCAAGCAGCAATACTTGTTTTTTAGGTATGAAAGTCATGTTGTCTATTACCGAAAGCGCAAGGATGGCATTTTTATAGTCCGTATACTTCATTCAAGAATGCTTCCAGAAAAACATCTTTAATTGATCATTTCTTTGATTCATTTCTGAAAAACATACCCGGTTACTTCAGACTTTTACAATCCCGACTTAAAGTTCAGTTCCCCATACCTATAATTGAACTTCGGTGAAATTGGGCAATAGGTGCATTTTGAACTTTCAAACTTTCGGTTTGTGAAACTTTGAGAAAATTAAGATTTTAACGTCCCTTACTACGTATCGTGTGCAATTTTACACACCTCACTTTTAAAAGACGTGCTGTCTGTTTTGAAAAATCACAAAACTGGCATGAGAGGCCCATTTCCAGAACAAAGGTACTTCCATATGGGTTTCCTCGACCATACCAGGATGAAGGCCTTCGGTCGACCTTAAACCCTATCTCCTCTAACGGAAGAATCTACCCAATCCTTTTTCAGGAACGGATGCATACTACTCTGTGGTGAATATCAGATTCCGAACCAATCGCCAACCAGTTCCACCAATTCTCCGTGCCTGATCCTTTTTCTTCAGGTAGGTTCACGAACGATTTTCCCTTGATTCATTCGAATACTCAGATAGATCTTGACTAGCCGAGAGGATATATCGTTTTTAATACATTCTCCCTTTTTTTTATGGCTGATACTTATCTCTAATTAAGTCAGAGTATTTTTTATTTATTTTTAAAACTTCTTTATAATCGAAATTAGGTGATCTCATATTCCTCATTTTAAGATATCGTTCAGTGCTTTGATCAAATGAAAATGCATCAAATTTTAGAATTCTTTGATGCCAAGGATTAAGTTCTTTTCCCGACATTATAAGATCATTCAAATACTCATTTTTATATTTGTATCTATCTATTTTTTTGGGGCGAGCGCTCCACCAATATCACTAGAATTAACGCCGAAGGTTTTTTTGACTGCCCAATTACCAAGTTTCCCAACGCCATACCCTGCGGCACCAGCACCGGCAACTAATGCAGTGGGGCCAGTAGCAAAGGTACTATATAGTGAGGCAGTGCTGAATCCTAAATCCACACCCGATTCCACATTTGGATCTTTGTAAAAGTTGTAAGCGTTAAGACCAAATCCAAGAGAAGAAAGCGTCGTTCCAAGACCTTTTATGAACGGGTGATGCAGAAACGGCCCTAATGACGAAGAAGGATTTACAAGGTTTGCAGATTGAAATTTAGCAATATTTCCCCATGTGTATCTGGTAAACAAAGCGGCTCCAATTTTCAGCTCTGCTCGGCTGTCTATCGCGCCCAATACATCCAGTGCCGTATCCGCTATAGAGGCCGTCCTAAGTAACGGATCTGTTACGATACTAAAATCTACAACCGAAAAATCCATGGCTGGAGGATGGTATATTTCATTTCGACCGTAACCTGAAGGATCGCTGCCAGAAAGGGGGTTATTAATCGTATAGCCATATAGATTCGTCTGATCAACCATACCTCCTGGATCACGTTGTACAAATCGACCAACCTTAGGATCATACTGCCGCGCTCTGTAGTCGTAGGTTTTCAACTCAACATCAAATCTGCGTCCCGTATAACGCCATGGGTTGAAGATTACCGGGACAACTGAGTCAATCACCTTACCAAACGCGGCATAGCGGTAATCAGCAGGTGAATCTCCGTTCGTATCAGTCAATAGCCTTACGGATCCAACCAGGTCGGTATGATACCAATGCTCACTGACTTCAGCTGCAATATGCAACGGCCGATCGATTCCATCATCAAATACCGTATTGTGCTGAGAGACCATCGTCGCGGTGTTGAGCAATGACATTATTCCCATCACAAAACAGTTGGGTCACATAGCCACCCGTTCGTTCGAGAATGCGACGACCCAGCGCATCGTGCCAGAAGGCGGCCAATTCGCCACCCCCTGCTTCGTCCACGCTCACTAGCCGGTTGAGCGAGTCGTAGGTGTAGCTGCGCAGCCCGTCATCTTTGAGATTCCCGTTGGCATCGTGGGTGTAGATCGTGCCATTGCGGGATTCGTATTGGTCCAAAGGGTTGACTACATAGTCAATACTGCTGCCATCTGCCGCTCTTTCAATGTAACGGTTGCCGACCCGGTCATACTCGTAGGTGCTTGGGGTCTGGGGCAACGCTAGCGAACCAATCAAAGCCGTTATAGCCGCCTGGCGGTCTGGTAACGGTTCTGCCAGTGGGATAGTGGCAGGTTCGAAAGTAGAGAGATTGAAGGTTTCGCTTGTGTCCGGCTTGGATTCATGCACCAGGCGGTAAAGCGAATCATAGGCAAATCGCTCCGTTCTCGGACCAGTGGCCAGCACATCGTTTCGTACTCGCACATTACTGGCGGCATCGTAAAGATATTGAATTGCAAGTATGGGGGAATTCGGGCCGCTGTGGGCGATCTCTATCACTCGCCCGGCCTCGTCGTGACGGTATGCTGTACCAGCGCCGTTGGCAAACTGGCAGCCGGATCGCTGCCGTCCCGCATAGGCCATCCGGGCAATCAGCCGGTTGTCCGGCGCAGCCCCATCGCCGGGATGCCCATTGCCGTTGGCCATGTTTTGGATGCGTATCAGGCGGTCCAGGTCATCCCGATCCAGCCGCAGCCGTCGCCCGTCAGGATAAGTCAATCCCACCAACGCCCCAATATCATTAAACTCGCGGGTAATGGTAAAGGGTGTCTGAATCGGAGCCTCATTGAGGCTAAATTGTGTCGTCTCTTCCAGAGGCCAACTCAACGAGTTGAAGCGATAGCTGCATACGACAAAATCATTCTCGGCCACCGTCAGGCGATCAAGTCCATCGTATGTGTACCGCTCAAAAGTGGCCCCGCCGATATCCAGGCCGGCCGCTAAACCGCTTGGGTCAACCTCGACCCGGGTGGTGCGGCCCAAGGCATCCACCGTGCAGAATCGCTGCAGTCCGTTGTTGTCCTGGGTGCGAATGACATTGCTGTCGGCATCGTAGTCGGTCAGCATCTGGCTATCGTCGGCGTAGATCACAGCCCGACGGCGGTCGAGGGCATCGAACAGGTAGCGGGTGCGTTGTCCCAGGGCATCGGTCACGGCGATGAGGTTGCCATTGCGATCATAATCCTGGGCCGTGGTCACCGGCACTGCGTTTGGCGTAACCGGCCCTAATCCACTGGCGGTGAGAAAACGGGTTGTGGCGACGGGTCGGTTGAAGATGTCGAAAGCGGCACGCACTTCATTCCCCAGCGGATCCACCTGGCGCACGATGTTGCCCCGGCTGTCGTAGAAAAAGCGGGTGCTGTTGCCCAGGCTGTCGGTGCTGCTGGTCAGGCGGTTGAGTTCATCGTAGGTCGAACTGCTGGCAAAATTCCGCTGCCCAATTTCAGCCCCGTTCTCGTCGAGCACGCGATCCCGCTGGTCGGTGCGGATTAGATTGTTGTGAGCGTCATATTGGCTATGGGTTTCATTGCCCAAGGGATCGGTGATGCTGATAACCCGATCCAGCGTATCGTAGTGAAAGTGCGTTTCACGACGAAGCGGGTGTGAGTCAATAGTCCGTTTGACCCGGCTCTGTGCGTCATAAAAAGTCGTGGACACCAGCAAATCGCCGGGGCCGGGTGAATCCAATTGTGCCTCGTTGAGTTGAGGGTGTAGGAATGGCCCAGTCGGATCTTCAAAGCGGTTGACGCCGCTGCGAATGGCGCGATTGAGTTCATCATATTTTGTTTCGCTGCGGGTGAGCAGGAAGTAGCCGTTGTCTCGCTTTTCAAAAAACCGGGCACAGGTGACGTTGCTGGCTTTGTCGTAATCGGTGCGAATGATATGGCCGAGAGTGTCTTCTGCGGCGATCACGCGACCAAAGGGATCAAACTCGTAGCTCATCGGGTTGCCGCGAGCGTCAAAGGAACGACGCACACGGCCGTCTCCATCATAGTCGGTTCGTATTGTTGCGGCATCCTCCGAACCCGCACCCGCAATTTGAGCCACCGGCAGTTGGCGCTCATCGTAGCGCACGCGCATCTGGTTGCCATTGGGCAAAATGGTCAGGGTTCGTTTACCGGCGCTGTCGTAACAGTGCTTTGTAACCAGATGGGCGCCCTGGTCAACGCCGCCAACGGTGGTCTCGGCCAGGTTAAATTCTTCATCGTAGCAGAAGGTGGCCACCATGGAGCCGCCTAATTCCGGCTGCCCACTTACATCTCGTAAATCGCTCTCTTCCCGCTCCAACTTACCGGTACGGTCATAAAAACGTCAGCTCTTGAAGTTGAATGGGGCTGAGGATGTGGTTTCGATGACCTGGTCGAGTTCGTTATAAACGGTGCGGGTAACAAATCGGCCGTCTGTTACACCAACCGACTTGGGGAGGTGAACTACCGTAACCCGGCCAAGATTATCCACCTCATTTCGCACCGTGATGTCAAATCCACCCACATCGACAACCGTCTGCTGCAGATGGCCTCTTGACAGATTATCGGGATTATTTGGATCATTTGGATCATCGAAATAGGTGTATGCGGTCACCACGCCAATTGGATTGATAGTGCGCTGTAGACGGCCGCGAGCATCATAGGCTGGAATCTCGATATTGGGATCGCCGGGATCTGGCTTTGTAAATCTTTCAACGATTTCCGCACCCAAGGTGCCGTTTGGGTCTGGGAGACGAGGAGTCGGGTGCTCAACCCTTATCAGCAATTGCTTGAGTCCAGTATAGAAATATTCGGTTAGCGTGTCATTATAGGGTTGATTCTCTGGATGACCCGGATCGGCACTATTGGTATATCGTGGATCAGAAACAGTGCGCAGTTGTCCAAACTCATCCTCATACGTCATTTTGACGATAATATCTTGATCCCGATGGGGCATCGTGGCCGGGAAGGGGCCATCGAGAATGTCGGGAAAGTCGCCCCACCTGCGCTGGGTCAAGGCGAAACTGCCAAAACTGGCATAGCCACCACGACGAACAGTAGTAAGAATACGACCAAAGGCCTGCCGTTCCTTCCAAGTCAATAGGTCTGTGCGAACATCACCGTTCGCCGTCAAGCCATGCTGGCGCACGAAATAGTCGCGTCCGAAGAGATGCTGGGTCAAAACGCCTTCCGGGCTGAGAGAAGCCACGACGTTGCCATCTCGATTGTATCGGTACTGTTCGGTGAGTGTGATCGCCAGGCCATCCTCAATGACACATTGTTCGCGCAGCAGCAAGTTGCCGAACTTGTTGTAGACGTGCCGCACCGGTTGCCCGTTTCGTTCCACCAGGACTGTCTGGTGCGCCGGACGCTGCTCATCAGGATAATCAAAGTCGAAAACTTCGTCGATGTCCTCATACTCAAAACGGTACTCGCCGCCCCCTTGCCGCTGGCGCGCAACGCAGTTGAAATCGAGCAGTCCGCGCGATGTGCCGTACTCAGTTTCCAGATAAATTTGACCAGCGGCATCGATAATACGGATCAGGTTGTGCTGTAGATCGCCTGTGTGGAAGGCAGAACTGTAATCGTAACAGACCGTTAAGCCACAATCGTAACGGTCAGTTGCTGGTGAAGTAACGGCAATCAGGTCACCCAGGGAATCATATGCATACCCCCATTGGCGACCGGTGTAGTCACGAATTGAACAGATGCGCTCCTGGGCATCATACTCAAAGGCAACAAGTCGTTGCGAATGGTTGATTTCAATGTGCGCCAGCTGATCATCGGCATCGTAGTGCAGCTTTAGATAGTTCCCAAATCGGTCCTCGACTTGACTAAGCCGGTGCAAAAAACTGTGGCCCGGGTCGGGTACAAAGATTTGTCGGGAGCCATTGGGCTGGCGCAGGACAAACGAGTTGTTCTCGGCAAAGATTACCCCATGCTTGCCATCCGGCGGTACCCAATAGTCAAAATCAACTGTTATCCCCTCTCCCAATTTCAAATGCTTGGTAAAGGGTTCCTCGCGCAGATCACCGGTCGAGCGGAAGATAACCTGATCGCCAACACGCAGCCAGATATGGAAGTTGTGCGTCCAGTTATAACCAAGCGGGCCATTGAAGATAACCTGGTTTTTGTAGGTGCGTTTGAAGACAAAATCTATACCAGCGCCGTTGATGTGGATGTCATCAACCTCATGAACGAACTGGCCACTAAACATCATAACTGGGTCGGCACCCACATTCACATTACCTTGTGCCGGGTCATTCGAAGCAACTTCTTTGCCCATACGTAAAGCCAACAATTGCTCCTTGACCATTCTTTCAATATCTGCGTTATCTGTAAAGGATCCTTCAAATACACCTGAAACAATATCGATTTCTCCACCCTCAAGGTTGCCACCTGCAGCAACGTACAGATCAGTGAGTTTCTTCCATTCGGCTTCGGTTACAGTATTCACCTCCCCTCGCAGTTCATCTCGATATTCAATATACTCATCGTACTTAG
>JBDNGW010000644.1:0-10221 GCA_041689735.1 Leeuwenhoekiella sp.
AGTAATACCATAATAACATGTTTAAATTGTGGACATCAATTTAAACCGGGAGAAGGTATTATTGCATATGATGCGAAATCATACATTAAAGAAATAGACACTGAGATTATTAACATATTAAAAACATCTTCATCGTTACTTGAAGCGGTACAAGTTTGTAAACAGAAACGCAGTATGACATTAGCGGAGGCAAAAAAATATGTTGAAGACATAGCTGGTAGAGCGAATATTTCATTGAGTAATTCCAAGGGAGGTTGTGCTGGAATAGTCGCAATCATCGTTATTGTTGGAGGTTCAATATTGACTTTAGTTATAAATAGTTTATAACGAGTTGACTGAAAAACAACGAAACGCCAAGTCGTATATAAGATCTCGAAATAGGCGATTTTTAAAGTAATCAATTACAATCAATTATAATCAACTATAATGAACTGGATTTTACTGATTATCGCAGGATTATTTGAAGTGGCCTTTACGGGCTGTCTGGGCAAGGCCAAAGAAAGTGCCGGTATGGTTTCTATGTATTGGTATCTTGGCTTTTTTGTATGTGCGGCAATAAGTATGCTTTTATTGCTGAAAGTGAGTAGGGTACTTCCCATAGGCACTGCTTATGCGGTCTGGACAGGCATTGGGGCGGTGGGCACGGTGATTATTGGGATTTATATATTCAAAGAACCGGCAACTTTCTGGCGTATATTTTTTATCACGACCTTGATTATTTCTATTGTAGGGCTTAAGGTTGTTTCTAATTAAGCACTTCAAACAGTATTTTATTACTTTATAAAATCGGCTTTCCAATGTATGGTTTGGCCAAATATCAAAAAACCTAGAATGAAAAACCAACTTTCAAACCCGGTGCTTTATTTAATGAGTATTTCGGCCGGGCTTGTGGTTGCAAACCTGTATTATAATCAGCCACTTTTACAACAGATGGCGGTAGATTTTGGTGTGAGCCAGTCTACGGTGAGCAACGTGGCGCTTTTCACCCAACTGGGCTACGCTTTAGGCCTGTTGTTCATTATTCCGCTTGGTGATAAGGTTTCCAATAAGAAAATTTTGAAATTTGATTTCTTGCTGATGATTATTTCCCTTGTGGCGGCAGCACTTTCAGAATCGCTTTTACTGCTTATTATCAGCAGTTTTTTTATCGGTTTTTCCTCGGCACTTCCGCAATTTTTTGTTCCCATGGCGGCACAATTGGCAGGTGAAGAAGGTCGCGGCAGGGCGATAGGAATCGTAATGAGCGGTCTGCTTGTGGGTATTCTGGGAAGCAGGGTAATCAGTGGTGTGGTCGGGGAGCAGTTCGGTTGGCGGGTTATGTATTATGCCGCGACCATTTTAATGATCCTGCTATTCTTCCTTTTACAGTTCAAATTGCCAAAACTCGTCCCAGAATATAAGGGCAGCTACGGCAGCCTGTTAAAATCGATCGGGTTTTATTTTAGAACGGAACCTTCTGTACGCTTGGCCGCTTTACGGGGCGGACTCGGCTTTGCTGGTCTGAGCGCTTTCTGGACCACCCTGGTTTTTCTTATGGAAGATTCCTTTGGTTACGGCAGCGATGTGGCCGGTGGTTTTGGTCTTTTTGGTGTTATTGGTGCTGTTGCCGCAACCGTGGTGGGAAAAATGAACGATAAAGTGAGCAAGAACAAGCTTATTCTTTATGCAGTGTTGCTGATGATCGTTTCCTGGGGCATCTTTTTCTTTTCGGCCACTTCTCTTATTGGGTTGATCGCGGGGGTCGTTTTGATAGATCTGGCGTTTCAGGCGCTTCACATCACCAATCAGAACATTATTTTCTCAAAAAATCCAGAAGCCCGCAACCGGGTCAATACGATTTATATGGTGGGTTTTTTTATAGGTGGAGCGCTGGGAACAGTCCTGGGCGCGCATGCTTATGATTATTTTGGTTGGCACGGCGTCGCAGGTCTGGGTATAATTCTTACCGTAATAATTGCCTTTGTACATGTGATTTTTAGGAAAAAAACAGTTTAAATTTACGTGTTATACTATTTAGAAAATGAATTTTGTATATCCGTAAACACTCCTAAACATGAAAAGTTATGTGTTTTATGTCACATCGAGCCTGCCTACCGGCAAAGGCAGGCGCAGTCGAGATGCTATTTGTTTGTCCTTCGACTTTAGTTTATCCTGAGCCCTTCGACTATGCTCAGGATAAACTGAAGTCGAAGGGCTCAGGATGACAAAATCTACTTTAGGTGTTTAAGCGAACAAGAATAATGAATTTGAAATAAAAAAGCAAAACTTATGTTGGATTTAATCTCTATTGGGTTTAATTCCCCGAGGCTTGCCTCGCGTTTTTGAGGAAAGTTTGAAAACGGATGGTTTTCATCAATCAAAAAAAAATTCCTCTAAATGCCTCGTGGGCTTGCCCCGAGGATTATTTACTAAAAATGCGCGGATAGAAAATCGGGAAAAATCGGTGAATATTGGCATTTTAGAGGGGAAAATCGTCAGTATTGATCAGGATTTGAACGCTTCTGCGGAAGCGAAAAAAACCTATGATGCCGAAAACCACTTTGTTTGTTCGGGATTTTATGAAAGTCACATTCACCTTGACAAAGCCTGTATTTTAGACCGCTGCAATGTTGAAAAAGGAACGCTTGAGGAAGCGGTGAGCGAGACCGGAAAAGCCAAGAAGGATTTTACCGAGGAGGATGTATTTGAACGTGCCAGCCGCGTGGTGGAAATGGCGATCAAAAAAGGGACCATGGGATTGCGCACTTTTGTGGAAACCGATCCCAAAACCGAACTGCGCGCCTTTAATGCGATCAAAAAAGTGCGCTCCACCTACGCTTTTGCCATTGATATAGAAATTTGTGCCTTTGCCCAGGACGGAGTGACCACCGAAATGAGAACCTATGACCTCTTGCAAAAAGCCCTGGAAAACGGAGCGGATCTAGTAGGTGGTTGCCCGTATAAAGATGAAGATCCTGACCGCCATATTGAAATGATCTTTGACCTTGCCCAAAAATTTGATGTGGATGTCGATTTTCATCTGGATTTTGACCTGGATCCCAATGATTCCAGTATCCCAAAAATCACCGAGGAAACACTAAAACGGAAATATGAAGGACGCGTTTCCATTGGTCACGTGACCAAGTTGGCCGCGATGTCAAAAGCACAGCGCGAAGATATGACAGCACTTTTGAAAAAAGCGAACATTACGCTGACCGTGCTGCCGGCCACTGATATCTTTCTCAATGGACAGGATTACGAATCCTTGATTCCACGAGGGATGGTAAGGGGACATTTACTGCTTGAAAAGGGCATCAATGCGACCATTTCGAGCAATAATATACTCAATCCCTTTACGCCTTATGGCGATGCTTCGCTGGTGCGAATGGCCAATATGTACGCAAATCTCGCCCAGGTTTCCAAGGATTCTGAAATTCAAAGCGTGTATGAAATGGTAACTAAAAATGCGGCAAAATTGCTAGCCAAGCAAACCGAAATAAAAGTAGGCGCAGCGGCCAATTTTGTGGTTCTGGAAGCAGAAAATGCGGTTGATGCCATACGAACCGTTGCTCAGCCACTAGTCGGATTTAAAAATGGAAAACAGACCTTTTCCAATGAAAAGGCGCAAATTTATTTTGAATAATTAAATTTTTATTCATGGAAAAATCAGTTGAACTTAGCGAAAATGATCTAAAACATCTTGAGCAATGTCTTTTACTTGCGAAAGAAGCGCTGGATGCCGGAGATGAGCCTTTTGGCTCCATTCTGGTCAATCAGGAGAATAAAGTAATCGCCACCGCGCGGAATCGGGTCAATGAAAAAAATGTTTTGGCGCATCCCGAGATCGAATTGGCGCATTGGGGCGTAGATAACCTTAGCAAAGAGGAACTAAAAAACAGTACAATGTACACAATAAACCTTTTGAAAAGGCGATTTTTTCGTGTGCATTGATAATTTCGTTCAAATCATTTTTGCCAATAAGTGGATGGTTATAGATAAATTCAAAAAAGTCTATGTTCATTAGATTTTGGTCGAATTATTAATTTGCACGATTTGTCTAAAATGTTGCCAACGGTAGTATATGAAAAGTAGGGCGGAAAAAAGACGACTACCATTCGGTTGAACACAAGCCAATTTTAAAAATTTGGCGACCTAGCAAAAGTGCCCTAACCTTTTGATAAGCAACTACTATAACTCTAATATAAACACATCCTTAATTGGCCTAGCACTCATTTTGCTCTTTGGATCTGTTTAGAAATAACCTGCCTGTTTTTATGGGTTCTTTTGCCCACCAACTGCGTTGAAAATACTCGCCATAGCTACGGCTATGTCTGCTTTTTTCGCCTTGTTGATGAACAAAATAACCACCTACAATTCGGTCACTTTATTTCTGAACAGATCTTTTGGTGGCCAGTGCCCGTTCTTTCAAATGTATAATTATTATTATTGAGATTATATTTTGTAAAATCTAATTTTATCTTAAAACCAAATAATATTACTATTAATCGATATTATATTAAATTTAGCAATAATTTCTGGAATAGAGTTAAATAGAACCACTCAAATTTGCCTAAGCTTTCCCAATCTAATATTGATCCTAGATTCATTCCAATATCCCAACTCCTAATTTACTCCTATTCAAATCTAAAATGCAAGATGAAAACGGCCGCCTTTCGCTGCCATAAAGGCCTACCAGTCAGCAATGGCGAGTTTAGCGAAACTACAAACTACTTTTAGGAATAATACAGATATTGAATAGACTCGTAACCGTCAACATCTGCTTAACTAGTTTTATAATTCTAAAATAGTTAAAACATTATTAAAAATAATATTTTATTGCGAAGCAAGTACTTTTTTATTCAATTGCATTAATTGAAGATTTGACTTTTTACGAATTTTGCATGGCAACTAAATAATTTAATGAAGGTTTTAATTAAAAATGGAACTATCGACCTGAGCTATTGGTAGGCAGGTTAAAATTCATGCGGAATTCTTCTGAAACTCCAATCAAATTGAAAGATTTTTCTAATTGAATTTATGTTGACAGGAAGCGGATAATGGGTCATATTCTTTATAATAACGTACAGGATCCCCGATGTAACCGTACTCCATTGCCGTATACTTTAGGTTGGTTCGGAGGAGCTCGCTGCCCGATTTGAGGATAGATTTAACGCAGTATGCCATGAAAATAATGGGGATCTATTTGAGATGCAGTTACAGGCCCTGTACAACTCCGAGGTGCTGATACTGGACGGCCTTCCAAAAATGCTTGGTTATGCGACTGACGGGCGCCTGCGTGATATCATAAAGATCCAGATCAAGGCCACCTTTGAACAGAAGGTAAGGCTTGAGAAGTTGGGGGAATACCTTCATATACGATACGTCATGAATGACGGGAAAATTATACAGGGATTGCTTGTAGAGATCAATGAGCCCTATGCAGAGTTTCCCAGGGGAATCCTCATGGATGTGGGGATCATATCCAAGATACAGCACGTGCAGCATTTCCAAATATCTGCCTATGAGACTGCCATGCTCTATGCTAAGAAGCTAGGCCTCGAGGAGGTGGAGGCGATACTCGAGGAAACCCTTGATGAGGCCTACGAGGCTGATGAGGAATGCAGCAGTTATGCAAAAAATTTACTGCTCCACGATAAGGGTGGGAAATTAAGCTTATAATTTGTAACTTTTGTCTAGTGCTATCTTTACCAATACTTTTTAAAAACATATACTTTAAAACGCCAAATCTTTGCAGGTGCTTTAAGCAAGCTTTTAATGACAAATACCGCTTGTATTTGACGTATTCATAGATTTGCTCAAAGATCATTTTTAAAATTCTATATCTTTGATATTACGGGTATATGAAAACCGTCACTCAAGAGAATTTAAAAGTCGGAAACGCTGTATCCAATTAAGCATAAAGCAAATCAGTCATAAGTATTTGTGCTATTTTTCACATTTGCCGCCCATTCTCCCACGCCGGCCAGAGCGCGGTCCGGTCCGGGTTGCTTGAGATAGGTACTGAGGTCGCGATGTAGTTTTTGCATGGGGTGATCACCCATCATGCCGGCAAGCCCCACACATTTTTCCGTCAGGTGCATTACATTGTTGCAAATATCCAGTATAGCGCATCGCGTCATATTGGCGTGGTTGATCTTGTCGGCATCCGCATAGGTTTCATTATCCATGATCCTTCCGGCCTCGCGCAGCCAGTTACGGCCGGATTCTAGTAAAATGAGCATTTTTCCCATGCGTATCCGTTGATTGGGATCACCGTCCCGATTGTGTTTTTTTAAATGCATTAGCGCACATTGCGCCAATGCCTTGGTCCCGCCCAGTTGTACGGCTGCAAACCGTATCGCGCCAGTGCTAAAATGGGGCTGCGTACTATAATCTCCCGGTGCGCCAAACAATTGAATGGTTGTGGGACAATAGGTTGAAAAGTCAATGGTAACGCTATAAGAAGCTTTCATTCCCAGTGGATTCCAACTTGATGCATCTTCCCTCAAGTTATCCAGTTCTTCACTATAAATGATGACCATCTGCGGGCCCGCAGCAGTGGCAGCCGTGATAATGGGGCGCTGCATGTGCAAACCGCCAGAACAAAATATTTTCAAGCCAAAAAGTTCGTTTTTTGTACCGTTTTTGACCAGTTTTACCGGATTTTCAGGAGCATCGGTATTCCAGATACCAAAGCGTTTTCCATCCAGTACCTCTTGATAATACCGCTCTTTTTGTGCGCTGTCACCATAAAGGTCAATAAGATGGAGCGCATTGATGTGACCCTCATAAAGCCGCCCCACAGCAAGGTCCCGTCGTCCTATTTCTGTAAGTAATTGAAGTAACTCCGGTGTTTTTTGCCCCAAGCCCAAGGAACTGCCGCCGTACGCTGTGGGTATGTTTTTTATTAGATAGCCTTCGCTGTTCAAGGCTTTAAAAGCGTTGTGTGGAAATTCGGTTTCCGCATTCGGTTCCCAGCACAATTGCTGATCTTTAATGGAGGTTTGATTCATCAATGGAATTCTTTAATGATAATGGGCATCTCTAAAAACCCAATTGTATTTGTTGATTTTTTCTTTTTCTCAGCAACTTTTCTATCAAAACAGTTCTGCTGAGCCTGTCGAAGTACTTATATAGCGAAGCAAAACTCCGTTTTTGACGCTTTATATTTGAAAAAAATTCCTGCATAAGCATTTCCTTTTGAAATATTAATAGCGTTGTAAAAATAAGTTGATTCTACTTTATATTGAAACCAAACACAACTTTGAGAATGGTAAAAAAGGTATATTTATACAGCCTAAGAATGTTTAAAACATGAGTTCCAGTTAAGAAAGATGTGTCAACCTACCTGCCAGTAAAGCGAGGTCGATAACTGCATTTTCCGAATGAAAGTTGTTTTTTCTCGATACGATTTTTTACAAAAATCACTCGAAATGACAACTTTCAACACAATAAATTAGTATATCAAACTCCGCTTTAAAATAATATTTTAAAACTTTTATAAATATAATTCGGAATGACGGTAATTTTAAGTCTTTAACGCAAAATTATATGGAAAATAAGGACATGAACGATCTGGACTATCTTGAAGAAGCGCCGTTGCTTAATTTGGATAGTCTACATTATGACATTGGCGCCAGTCTCGTGCTCTCCCCGCATCCCGATGATGAATCCCTGGGCTGCGGCGGTATGATTGCGCTGTTGCGTAAAAAGGGCGTTCCCGTGCATGTTGCTTTTATCACGGACGGTGCCGCCTCCCATCCCAATTCGCTGCAATTTCCCCCGCCTAAACTTGCCGCTTTGCGGAAACAGGAAGCAATAGCGGCCTGTAAAGCGCTTGGGGTAGAAAGTGACGCGCTCCATTTTTTTGAACAGCCGGACGGAAAACTGAACGTGGCACTGACTGAAAAATCGGCTATTTTAGTTGAAAAACTGGCTAAAATCATTGAAAAATGGAAGTTCAAAAGCCTATTTGTTCCGTATGAAAATGACGCTCATAAGGATCATAAAGCCACATGGAAGTTGGCACAGCGGGCGGTGGAAGAAAGCAGTCATAAACCTACTCGTGTAGAATATCCCATTTGGCTTTGGAAAAACGGAAAAAAAGAAGAATTTCCCGATATTTTAAATTATAATTTTTTCCGTCTGAATATTTCGGAAGTGCAAGCACAGAAAGAGGCTGCGATTACATCGCATAAAAGTCAGGTGACGCGCTTTATTGATGATGATCCCGAAGGTTTTTGCCTTACCCCAGACTTATTGGAGCCGTTTATGGGAAACGAGGAATATTATTTTTTTCCAAAAAAAGCCGCAACGGATTCTTTGACCAAAGATTATTTTGATAAACTTTACCAGCAGCAGATTGACCCGTGGAATTTCGAGCAAAGTGACTACGAGAACGAAAAATACCGGGAAACCTTAAAAGTACTCGGTTCGCATTACGCTTCTGTCCTTGAAATTGGTTGTTCTGTGGGAGTGCTTACGCATATGTTGGCAGCGCGTTGCGCGAAACTTTTAGCTGTGGATATCAGTGAAAAACCACTTAAAATCGCCAAAAAACGATGTGAAAACCAGCCACAGGTTTCTTTTAAAGCTTTGGATATTACACAGGAATTTCCTTCAAATTCCTACGATCTAATCCTTATTTCAGAGGTGGGATATTATCTGAACGAAGAAAAACTGCTTGAACTGTATCAAAATTGTCAGGAAAATCTTAATAATCAAGGGCAAATCCTTCTGGTACATTGGACAGGTTTTGTGGAAGAATATCCGTTGAGTGGAAAGGAAGTACATAAGCTGTTTGAAAAATACAATACCGAAGAAATGGTTTTTTTACAATTGGCCAAAATTACCCGGCTGGAATATGAATTGGTGCTTTGGCAGAAAAATTAGATTCAGTTGATGGGATTTCAGCAAAGAAACCTTCCAGTTCTGCATTGGCTTCCAGCACTGATTTATTGGGGTAAGCCTTCTGCCAGAGCCTGTGTTTTTCAAGTACCGTAAACAAGCGTTGGTTCATAGCGCGGTAGTTGGGATATGCATTAAAAAGGGAAAAAACCGCTGGTTTGGGTAGTTTTAAAAGCGAGGCAATTTCTTCCATTTTTACCGGATTTTTACTTAAATAAGCCGATTTCACTAATGTAAATGCCTTTAACCGTACCTGCATTTTTTTAAGTCCTTCCACCGCGTAAATAAAGGATTCATCATCAAGAGCAGACCAAAATTGTAGTTCGTTGCCAAAACCCCGTGCCACCCGCGATTGCAACCGTGCTGAAGTTTCCACTTCAATCCCCGGCGCATGACGGATTTTTAAACCATAATATACCGCGCGTTGGTGCAGGGCAGAATCTTCCAGACAACCCAGTGCGGGCATGCCGCCAATTTTAATATAAGCCCCTTTTTTTAAGGCCATATTGGGACCTGAATTTGCCGCGTGCCGTGGCCAGGGATCGTGTATTTCGGGCAATAGATAGGCTTCCAACTTGGAGCGATATAATAAATACCTTTCCTTGGCGTCAAACATTATCCGTGCAAAATCACTGAGATAATCACAGCTAACCGCTACGGCACCGCATATAAAATCAATGGGACCCGGGATAAACTGCAGTAGCTGCGCCACCCAATTTTTTTCCAACAAGGGTATCGGCATCGGTCATTGCGATCAGGTAGTTATCTTGAGCAAGGCGGGAAGCGGCAAGATCCATCATCAATTTCCGCGCAGCGCCCACATTATTGATTTCGGGAGCATAGGTAACTAGGATATGCAGATTGAAATCGGGGTTATTTTGCTTAAAATCAATGCATTTTTTTAGGGTGGCATCGCTGCTGTGGTTGATCAGTACAATGACCTCATAACATGCTTTGGTTCTATCACCCAGTTCTTGCCGTGTGAGCACCTGTAAAGTGGGGATAATGAATTCACTTTCGTTTTTTGCAGGAATGGTCACAATAAGTTGCAGTGCAGCATGGGGTGGTGGTAATTGTTCCGCAGTAAAGTTTATTCTACTGTTCATAACTGGTTTTTGAATCATTAATCCTCAGTGCGTTCTCCTTATTTCTAACAATTATTTCCTGGGATTTTAAATGTAAATATCAGTATTATTATTAATGGCTCTAGTTTAATGTAGCGTTGCTATTATTGTTAAAATTGAAATCATGAATGTTTCAAGTTGGTTCAAACGTAGAAAATCCGATTATTCCCTTTAGGGCCGGGGAAAAAATGATCTGATTTTCGGCATTTTG
>JBDNGW010000645.1:0-4299 GCA_041689735.1 Leeuwenhoekiella sp.
TGGACCCTTGATGTGGCTTTTGGTGAAGACGCCTCCAGAAAAAGAAAAGGGAATGCCCCGCAGAATTTTTCCATACTCAACAAACTAGCCCTGAATTTATTGAAAAACGAGAAAGCACTTAATATTGGGGTGAAGAGCAGACGAATGAAGGCTGGCTGGGACAATGCATACCTTGTCAAGGTATTAGAACTTATGAAAGTTTAATGCGTTTGCCCTGTTCCAATTATGTTAATAATTTGTTTGTGATTAGACATATACATATATTTGCATTATAAATAGTGCCCAATCAGTCAATACGCATTGGTTCTGCACTTTAAAAAACTGAAGGATAAAACCCGGACAAGCTCCCGGGTTTTTTTAATTTTTGAAAGGATTTTGAGTTGTAAATGTAACTATCTTTCTTTACTTTTAAAATATCATATTCAGAAATTGTAATCATCAGAACTCTTATTAATTTAGCGAATGAGAATTTTAGAATAGGAATACAGTTGGCTTTTTTAGTGTTGGGTATTATCGAAACTGAATTGCACTTCGAAATAAAATAACTGCCGCCAACGTCGCACCACCTAATCATTTGCATTTTCTTGTTTATTGGAGATAGTAATTATTCACCCGTATCAAACATAAGCGTCTTTTTAATCAAAAATAAAGTGAATTTTTTCCAAATTTATCTATTTAATTGTTGAAATTTACCCCGATAATTTTAGAATTGAAAAAGTAGGATATTCACCAAAAGAAAAGGGTTTCACTATGAAAATTAAAAAGGTATTAGTCGCGAATAGGGGAGAAATCGCCATCAGGATTTTTAGGGCATGTACCGAAATAGGCCTGCGCACCGTGGGGATTTATACCTTCGAGGACCGATATGCATTGCACCGCTACAAAGCGGATGAGTCTTATCAAATAGGTGCCAAAACCGAACCCTTAAAACCATATTTGGATATTGCGGCCATTATTAAAGTGGCCAAAGAAAACAATGTGGACGCCATTCATCCCGGCTATGGTTTCCTTTCGGAAAACGCTGAATTCGCCCAAAAATGTGAGGAAAACGGAATTATTTTCATCGGACCAAAAGTCTCGGTCTTGCGATCTTTAGGTGATAAAGTGAAAGCCAAGGAAGTAGCCGTGAAAAATAATGTTCCCATTATTCAAAGTAATAAAGAAGCACTTTCAAGTATCGATATTGCCTTAGAAGAAGCCAATAATATTGGGTATCCCGTTATGCTGAAAGCAGCTTCCGGCGGGGGAGGACGTGGAATGCGCGTAATTAACAATGATGAACAATTAAAAAGCGCGTTTACCGAATCAAAAAGGGAAGCCTTGAATGCCTTTGGCGACGATACGGTTTTTTTGGAGAAATTTGTCGCCAATCCGAAACATATCGAAATCCAGATCGTGGCCGACGAGTATGGAAATATGGTCCATCTCTTCGAAAGGGATTGCTCGGTACAGCGGCGTTACCAAAAAGTTATAGAATTTGCCCCTTCCCTTGGATTGGACGAAACCATTAAACATAAATTGTATCAATACGCGCTCGATATCTGTAAGGCCGTGGATTATAATAATATTGGAACGGTAGAATTTTTGGTGGATGAGAATGGAAGTATTTTCTTTATTGAAGTAAATCCGCGTATTCAGGTAGAACACACTGTAACCGAAATTATTACTAATATTGATTTGGTAAAAACCCAAATTTTTATTGCCGGAGGTTACAAGTTATCCGATGAACAAATTAAAATAGGGAAACAGGAGGATTTAAGAATCAACGGATACGCCCTTCAGTGCCGAATTACCACCGAAGATCCCACCAACGATTTTCAACCCGATTATGGTACAATAACGACCTATAGAAGTGGTTCCGGTTTTGGGATTCGCTTAGATGCGGGAAGTGTTTATCAAGGTGTTTCTATTTCACCATTTTTCGATTCCATGTTGGTAAAAGTATCCGCAAACAGTAGGACTTTGGATGGAGCCTGCCGTAAAATGCGTCGTGCTTTGGCAGAATTCCGGATTCGTGGGGTCATGACCAATATAGGATTTCTGGATAATATTTTGTCCAGTCAAACCTTTAAAAATGGAGAAGTCACCGTAAATTTTATTAAAGATCATCCTGAATTATTTAACATAAAAAAAGGGCGCAACCGAGCTACCAAAATGGTTACCTTCCTTGGCGACATTGTCGTTAACGGAAATCCAGATGTGAAAAAGGTAGATCACTCTCAAATCTTTATTCCTCCCGTAGTGCCTAAATTCAATGCAAACGGATCATTTCCAAAAGGTACCAAGGATAAATTGACAGAACTCGGTCCCGAGAATTTTTCCAGATGGCTGTTGAACAATCCAAAAGTACAATATACCGATACGACCATGCGTGATGCGCACCAGAGTTTGCTGGCCACAAGAATGCGTACTCACGATATGATGAAGGTTGCGGAAGGTTATGCCAGGAACCATCCTGAACTATTTAGTATGGAAGTATGGGGCGGTGCCACTTTTGATGTTTGCCTGCGGTTTTTGAATGAAAATCCGTGGGAACGATTGCGATTACTGCGAAAAGCTATGCCCAATGTGTTGTTGCAAATGCTGCTTCGGGGCTCAAATGCCGTGGGATATACTGCCTACCCCGATAATTTGATCGAAAAATTCGTGGAACAAGCTTGGGAAAATGGAGTGGATATTTTCAGGATATTCGACAGCCTTAATTGGATGAAATCCATTGCACCATGTATTGAACACGTAAGGAACCGAACTCAAGGTCTTGCCGAGGGAACTATTTGTTATACCGGGGATATTATGGACCCGAAAGCATCAAAATATACCCTCGATTATTATGTGAATTTGGCAAAGGATATTGAGAATGCAGGTGCGCATATTCTCGGCGTAAAAGACATGGCGGGAATATTAAAACCCGATGCCGCTTATGAACTTATTGGGACCTTAAAATCCACTATTTCAATTCCCATCCACTTGCATACGCACGATACCTCTTCCATTCAGGCTGCTACTTATTTAAAAGCGATAGAAGCCGGGGTAGATGCAATCGATGTTGCTTTGGGCGGACTTTCCGGATTAACATCCCAACCTAATTTCAATTCCATAGTGGAAATGTTGAAGTTCCATAAAATGGGAACGCCAATGGATATTGATAATTTGAATGAATATTCTCATTATTGGGAAGCGGTGCGCCGGTATTATTATCCCTTCGAATCTGGATTGAAAGCAGGTTCGGGAGAGGTGTACCAGCACGAAATTCCGGGAGGGCAATATTCCAATCTAAAACCACAGGCCGAATCTCTGGGCCTTGCCGACAGGTTTCACGAAATTACCAAAATGTACGGCAAAGTAAACGATTTGTTTGGGGATATTATTAAAGTCACCCCAAGCTCGAAAGTAGTAGGCGATATGGCGCAGTACTTGGTGAGCAACAATCTCAGTATTGAAGATGTACTGGAGAAAGGGGATGAAATTTCATTTCCAGAGTCCGTTAAAAGCTATTTCCGTGGAGATCTCGGTCAACCTTATGGTGGTTTTCCTGAGAAAATCCAAAAGATTGTTCTTAAAGATGAAAAACCATTTACTGAAAGACCTAATGCTCATTTGGAACCTATCGATTTTGATAAGGAATTTGCGGAATTTGAACGTACTTTTAAGGAAGGAATGGAACGGGACCTCGATATCACCGATTTCCTTTCCTATACATTGTATCCCAAGGTATTCACCGATTTTTACAACCACTTTGTAAAGTACGGTAAGATGATGGATATTCCCACCAAAAACTTCTTTTATGGTATGGCACCGGGAGAAGAAATTATTGTGGAACTGGACCGTGGCAAAACCTTATTGATCGAACTGGTTTCGATGGGGAAAAGCAATGAAGATGGAATAGTTCAGGTATTTTTTAAAGTGAATGGGCAAACCCGGAATGTAGAAATTCAGGATAAATCGGTGAAGGTTGAAAAAGTAGTCCACCAAAAAGCAGATAAGGAAGATAAAAAGCAAGTCGCCGCGCCACTACAAGGATTGCTTTCTTCGGTTTTGGTCAAAGCAGGTCAGAAAGTAGAAAAAAATGATGCTTTATTTGTAATAGAGGCAATGAAAATGGAAACCACCATTACTGCCAACACTGCCGGCGAAATTGATAAAATCGTTCTTCCAGAAGGCACGATGGTTTTTTCCGAAGATTTGATAGTGGTGATGAAATAAAGATTTGCCATTTTATTTGTCTTCGGCTCAAAGATTGCGATCTTGTTGTGGCTCAACTATATTTTAAAATACCTCAAAAATTTTAACTTTCTTTAA
>JBDNGW010000646.1:0-6429 GCA_041689735.1 Leeuwenhoekiella sp.
ACTCCTTTTCAAGCTGTTGAAAAATGGTACGAAATAGAACCTGAATTATTTAAAACAACACCCAATGAATTTAAAAATAAAATCCTAAATTTACAATCTGATCTTAATCAACTTCCATCAACAACCTTGTGAAACTCGACATTTTGTAATTAAAAAAACCTTGTCTAAAAAAAAGGCTTTTATTAAGTCAGATAGCGAGAAAATCTATTCTATCCTTACCAACTTAATTAAAAACGCTATTAAACACACGGAAAAAGGCACAATAGAATTAGGATACGTAGTCAAAACAGAGAATAGACCTTCTGAATCGGAAGAGGAGTTTTTGGAATTTTATGTGAAAGATACTGGAACTGGGATTCCCAAGGAACGGTAAATGGCAATATTTGAGCGATTTACACAAGCTAATATTTCAGATAAAATGGCATCTCAAGGAGCAGGTTTGGGCTTGTCAATCTCTAAAGCGTACGTAGAAATGCTCGGCGGAAAAATTTGGGTCGAAAGCGAACAAGGAAATGGTTCAACATTCTATTTCACGTTGCCCTACGGAATCAAACAACAACAAAAGACCTTTGAAAAACAGGATGTCAGGTTTAAAGCACCTAGAAAAATTGATAATCTCAAAGATCTGGGACTAAAGATATTAATTGTTGAGGATGATAAAATATCGAGGATGCTTTTATCTCTTATGGTCAAAGAGTATGGTTCCGTAGTGCTTGAAGCAAAAAATGGTGTGGAAGCTGTAGCTATTGCCCAAAATAATCCTGATATTGATTTAATTCTCATGGATATCCAAATGCCTGAATTAAATGGATACGAAGCAACCCAACAAATCCGTCAATTTAACAATAACGTTATAATTATTGTCCAGACAGCCTGTGGACTATCCGACGACAAAGAAAATATAATGAGAACAGGATGTGATGATTATATTTTAAAACCGATTAACAAAAACAAATTGTTTGCCCTGGTACAAATGTATTTTGAGAAATAAAGTATTTTTTGTTACTTGAAAGACAGTAAACAAAGCACATAAAGGAATGGTTATAAAGGAATATATTTCAATTACAGAAATACGACTAAAAATGTTGATGCAAAATTTTAATACTGAACACTGAGTACTGAGAACTGAATCAGAAAAGTTGTAACATCAACTTCAACAGAAGGGCAAAAAGAGCTTTAAATTAACCATTTTCATTCAAAAATCAAAGCTTTCCAAAAATCGGTCAATTACTCGCGGTACGGCATAATCCTGTATGTTTTTAATAGGTATTATATTTTCACCCAGTGGGAATCGCTCACTACGTATAATCCAGAATTTTACATAAAGCTTCTGGTGCGAGAGTTTGTGCAAAATAGGATTAGGATTATAGAGACTTATTTCTTCAGCAGTTAATTGTTGTATATAATCCTCCATATTTTGATCTGCGAACTCCCTTTTTCGGACTTCCGCCAAAAAATCGGCCTCCTTTAGCTCTTTTTCGCACTCTAAGAGCGGAAATTCATACAGTCCACGCCATATTCCCTTTGCCTTCCGCTGTTGCAATACAGTAAATTGACCATTGACATTAAAGACCAGATAATTAAAATAACGATTCCTTACCTTTACCTTGCCTTTTTTGACCGGCAGGCTTTCTATTTTATTTTCCATGAGCGCAATGCATCTGTCATTAAAGGGGCAGTGCAGGCAGTATGGGTTTTTTGGTTTGCACTGTATGGCGCCAAACTCCATGATCGCCTGGTTAAAGAGCGCGGGGTCCTTATCGTCTATAAGTTCTTGGGCAAGGGCTTTAAATTCACGCTGGCCGGCACCGCTGTTTATGGGCGTTTCAATGCCAAAAATACGTGATAACACTCTGTACACATTGCCATCTACAACAGCTGCGGCTTCATTGAAACAAATAGAGGCGATCGCACTGGCCGTATAATCGCCCACGCCTTTTAAATCTTTTAAGTCTTTGTATGTGGTGGGGAATTCGCCATTCATCTCCCCGCTTATCCTCTTTGCGGTGGCATGCAGGTTTCTGGCGCGTGAATAATAACCCAGGCCCTGCCATAATTTGAGCACATCATCTTCCGGCGCTCGCGCAAGCGCTTCCACATTGGGATATTTCTCAATAAAGTTGTAATAATATGGCATTCCCTGCTCCACGCGCGTTTGCTGAAGTATAATTTCTGAGAGCCAGATTTTATATGGATTTGTTGTGTTGCGCCAGGGTAAATCGCGTTTGTTAATCAAATACCAAGAGATCAACTTGTTAGTTAAATCATTCACAAAATATACGTTTTTGCGAATTTAGTCGTTTATGTAGTTATATTTAAATCGATTAGGTGTTAAATATAAAAAGATAATTTGTTATCTTTGCACCCTTAAAATTCATAACCCCCTTAAAATAACAGTATAATGACAAAAGCAGATATTGTTGCCAAAATCTCTGAAAAACTAGGAATAGAGAAAAATGATGTACAGGCAACTGTTGAAACGTTTATGAGCGAAGTGAAAAATTCGTTAGAAGGTGGTGACAATGTTTATCTTCGTGGTTTCGGAAGTTTTATAGTCAAAACCCGCGCTGAAAAAACTGGTCGCAACATCTCTAAAAACACCACCATTAAAATACCGGCTCACAATATACCCGCATTTAAACCTGCAAAGGTTTTTGTGGAAGGTGTAAAATCCAACGTAGCCGTAGACAAAAAATAAATACTAATATTAAATTGAAATTTTTATGCCAAGCGGTAAAAAAAGAAAAAGACATAAGGTAGCGACGCACAAACGTAAAAAAAGACGTAGAGCTAATCGTCACAAGAAGAAAAAGTAGTTTTAAACTACTTTTTCTTTTATTCTCCTTAATAAGGGAATTATAAGTTCATTGACATAAAGAATGGCAAAGTGATATAATATCGCCCCACCGTTCTTACCGGTAAAAATCCTGTGATAAAATAAAATGTTTAATCCATTTGTTCCGATTTTACATCGGAATGGATATAATTTAATGAAGCGTGAATAATGAATTAATCATTAGATCTAGTTCCACTTCAGTTGATTTTGCCCTTTTAAAAGATGGTAAACTAATAGAATTGCATAAGGATGAAGAAGATAACCAGTTTAACGTAGGCGATGTTTTTGTTGCTAAGATACGTAAGACGGTTCAAGGTCTTAACGCCGCATTTGTCGATGTAGGCTATGAGAAAGATGCATTTTTGCACTATCATGACCTTGGGCCACAACTTCCCACCCTCCTGCAGTTTGTAAAACGTGTAAGCACAGGTAAATTAAAAGAATACTCCTTAAAGAATTTTAAAAAGGAGACAGACATAGACAAAAACGGAAAGATTGCCGATGCTGTCAAGTCTAACCAGCCCTTGCTGGCACAAGTTGTCAAGGAGCCCATATCAACCAAAGGCCCGCGGATAAGCAGTGAGCTTTCCATAGCAGGCAGATATGTAGTGCTCGTCCCCTTTTCAGATAGGGTTTCCATTTCTCAAAAGATAGAATCCAAAGAGGAAAAAACACGCCTTAAGCGCTTGGTAATGAGCATACGTCCCAAAGGTTTTGGGGTAATCGTGCGTACCGTGGCAGAAGGTAAACTGGTCGCAGAACTGGACAGGGATTTGCAAAATCTTGTGGATCGCTGGAACGTGATGTGCAAAAAAATGCCAAACGCCAGTTTACCCAGTAAAGTGCTGGGCGAGATGAACAGAGCGTCCTCCATTCTAAGGGATATTTTTAATGATACCTTTAGCGCAATATGCGTAGATGACGAGACCTTGTATTATCAACTCAAGGAATACCTACAGGAAATTGCTCCTGAAAAAGAAAATATTGTAAAGCTTTATCAAAACAGCGTTCCCATTTTTGAGAAATTCGGGATCGAGCGACAGATTAAAACTTCCTTCGGAAAAACCGTGACCATGAGTCGCGGCGCCTACCTTGTTGTAGAGCATACCGAAGCCCTTCACGTTATAGACGTAAACAGTGGTAACCGTTCCAATAAGGCAAAGAGCCAGGAAGATACGGCACTGGAGGTAAATATGATCGCCGCATCAGAAATTGCGCGCCAGCTCCGTTTAAGGGATATGGGCGGCATTATCGTGATAGACTTTATTGACATGGGCAAAGCCGAAAATCGTAAAAAGCTCTTTTCGCTCCTTAAAAACGAAATGAGTGACGATCGCGCCAAGCACAAAATATTACCGCCCAGTAAATTTGGTCTCATCCAGATTACCAGGCAACGGGTAAGGCCCGAGATGAATATCAAGACCCGTGAGGTAGATCCCAATGGCAACGGAGAGATCGAAGCCCCTATAGGTGTTGTAAACCGCATACAGACAGACCTTATCAGAATTTTTAAGAATAAGGAAGAATATAAAAAGATAACACTGCATACCCATCCTTTTATAGCGGCCTTCTTGACAAAAGGCTTTCCTTCTGTACGTTCTAAATGGTTTTTAGAATATAAAAAATGGGTAAAAATCATGCCCAGAGATGCTTACACGTATCTCGAGTACCGCTTTACAGATAAAGACGGGAAAGAAATAAACTGAAGACAACCCCCTCCAAATTATTTTGGTGGGGGTTTTTTATTGCGTTTTAATTAATAGAGGTAAGTAAATAGTTTCATACTTTGATAGCAACAAGATTGATGTTTTATAGTTCCTCCCTTTACTTTCAAGGGGAGAGCCTGTGCCGAACGTGCTTCGGTATGCCGAAGGCGGAGGGGTTTCTTCGTTCAAAAACGACTAAATTTCGTAGTTAACCAATAACGGGTTAAAACACTAATTTAAGATTTTCCAATAACTATTGACCTCTATCAAATAATTCTCTATTTTTAACCTATGAAAACAATTTATAGGCTTTTTGGGGTGATTTTCGCCTTTTTTATACTGATTTCCTGCGGAAGTAACCGAAAAGCAAACAAGGCAATTACCAACACCTTTAATGATTCAATCTACTTTAATCAGGGTTTTGCCGGACTTGCCATTTACGATCCAGTAGAAAAAAAGATGCTCTATACTTATAATGCAGACAAGTATTTTACCCCAGCATCAAATACAAAATTACTCACGTTTTATACCGGTTTGACCGTTCTGGGCGATTCTGTGCCTGCATTAAAATATCATATTTCGGGCGATAGCCTTATTTTTCGTGGGACTGGCGATCCTTCCCTTTTAAATCCCGATCTGCCGCCTTCCAAAGTCATGGATTTTCTACGTTACAGAACGGAATGCCTTTTTTATGAAGTGCCCAGTTATACCGAAACCTATTTTGGCCCCGGTTGGTCGTGGGATGATTACGATTCCTACTACACCGTAGAGCGCGTGGCCTATCCCATTTATGCAAATAGAGCGACTTTCACACAAGGCGAAATGCCTGAAATCCCCCAAGCATATCCCGCTCTTTACCAAAAGAACCTGATTCTGGATTCGCTAAATCTCCATAAAACCGCCCGTTTAAGCCGAAAAATGACCGAAAATGGCATTTTTTATCAGAAAGCGGTTCGCGATACGTCTTTCCGGCAGGAAGTTCCCATTAAATATTCGCCGGAACTTTTTGTGAAAGTACTCGAGGATACGCTAAAAATAGAAGTTGGTTTGATCCCAAAATATAAAAAATTCAACGGGGAAGAAAAAACCCTTTACAGCATCCCAACGGACAGTCTCTACAAACGCATGCTAAAAGTTAGCGATAATTTTCTTGCCGAACAGGTTTTGCTGTTAGCTTCCGGAGTGATCGCAGATACCTTGAAAACCAGTATTGCGATTGATTATATGAAGCAAAACGCGTTCCAACAACTACCCGACGAACCGCAATGGGTAGACGGCTCTGGCCTATCGCGCTACAACTTGCAAACGCCGCGCAACATGATCAAAATCCTTGAGATGATCACTGAAAAAATGCCACTCGAAAGAGTAATCCAGCTCCTGCCAGTTGGCGGGGAATCTGGAACACTGGAGCATTATTACAGCGCCGACGTTCCCTATGTTTTTGCCAAAACGGGAAGCTTGAGCAACAACCACAGCCTAAGCGGTTTTATCAAAACAAAAAGTGGAAAAACCTTAATTTTCAGTTTTATGAACAGCAATTACACCATTTCAGCGTCCACTTTAAAAAAGGGTATGGAAGGTATTTTATTGAGGATCAGGGATAATTATTAGAATTGTCAGGTCGAGTGCGCGACTTAAGGAGCGTGTACCCGCCTGCCGGAAAAGGTAGGTCGAGATCAGTTTTAACCGTAATACTTCTCGACCTGCCTACCAGAAAAGGCAGGAACTTTTCTCAATCCGCTATAGTTATTAATGCGAATCAAGAGTTGAATATTAGTGTTATAAAAGCAGCTGCCAATCTTCCATAAATATGTAGGTTCAGACCTTTTGTCGACCTTACCTTACTGGCTTTCTGTATATCGGATTTTTCAATGATCCAACTAAACA
>JBDNGW010000647.1:0-3798 GCA_041689735.1 Leeuwenhoekiella sp.
AAGTAACGATTAAAATATTTAAGCGCTTTGGAAGAAGGTTGAAAATGTTGCAGTTATTTCTTGAAGTAATGTGGCATTGTTGGGGAGAATTAATTTTGGCTTGAGATTAGAGCAGTTAAGATATCAATTACATTCTTTCAATCCTATTCTTTCCTACATGCTTTTTACAAGGAGCCCAACCCTGTGCAATCCTCTGGTTCCTCGCAAGATGTAAGCAGAAAAAGGAGTCAATTTGGAACACGTTTATAAGGTGTTTTAACCCGAAAAAAGCCGTTTTTGATCAATTTACGTAATAACCGTTGGATTGAATTAGCGCAGCATCAAGTTAACGGGATCGGTTGAATTGCCGCAATTTTTAATCTGAATCAAAAAAAAGGTTGCATAGCCGTAGCTACGCAACCTTTTTTTAATGCGGGACAGGTGAAAAAATAATAAGGATTTGGCCTAATATAATGGGGTTGACTTAAGTAAGACCTTAGTTTTTAGACTCTCCAGTTTCCTTTTCATAAAACTACTCAAATGTGCTAGTGGGCGTATACTGGTCTTTAAGAACTTTATAAACCGTGAAAATCAATAATAATTGCCCAAAACACACCAGATAAAAAACAAGGGGGAAAGGAAAGTTTAAAATATTGGATGTAATATCAAAACCACTGTGGTCAGAACTAAAAATAATATACCGGGACTTTTCATTTTTGGTCTTAAATTAGCGATTCTTCTTCCATTAGTATCTTAAGATTGCGCTAAAAAATAGATCAATTTTGTATAATATTCCGCTTGTATTTCCTTAGTTGAAGAAGTTTTTATATGTCGGTAATTTGTTCCAAATGTAGTTCTGGTCCTGCTGAACCTATAGTTATTAGCGGGCACTCTTTTTTTTCTACAAGGGAGCATGCTCCCTTGTGCAGTGTGCAGTGCGGTACTGTCCTGTGGCATTCTACAAGGGAGCTTGCTCCCTTATTAAATGGTCATAGAAAACAATTGTGTTTCGGGTTTGTTTTTTTGCAGTCTGCGGTCAAAGGCCATGCATACATTCCTGACAAATGGTTGTCCCCGTTCTGTGATTTTTAAAGAATTGCTATCGAATTTTAGTAATCCATCAGTTTGCATCTCTTTTAAAGAATCAATTACTTGTGGCAGGTCTTCAAAAAAATCATCTTTTATGCCCCAGTTTGTTTTAAAGTTGCACATAAGGTTGAGGATGTGTTTTCTGATTACCAGATCTTCATTTGTTAAAATATGGCCTCTATAAACCGGGGAAATGTTACTTTCAACCAAATGCTGGTATTCCTCCACCCCTTTTACATTTTGGGCAAACCCGTACCAGCTATCACTTATTGCCGAAACTCCAAGTCCGATCATTACTTGGGTTTTTGATGTGGTATAACCCATAAAATTACGGTGCAAGGTGCCATTTTCCGCAGCTTGGAAAAGACTGTCGGTGCCCAAGGCAAAATGATCCATCCCGATTTCAAAATAACCGGCCTCGAGCAACATCTTTTTGCCTATTTCATATTGTTCACGCTTCTCCTCTGCCGTTGGAAGATCTTCGTCCCTATAACCTCTTTGACCGTTACCTTTGATCCAGGGTACATGGGCATAACTATAAAAAGCAATCCTGTCCGGCAATAATTCTTTCGTGCGTTCTATGGTATAGATTACATGTTCTTTGGTCTGGAAGGGCAGGCCAAAAATAATATCATGGCCAACTGAAGTAAAGCCAGTTTCCCGTGCTTCCTGAGTGACTTTCTTTACATTATCGAAAGGTTGAATCCTATGAATGGCTTTTTGCACTTTTTCATTATAGTCCTGAACACCGTAACTGACCCGTTGAAAACCTAAACTGGCAAATAAAGATAAGTGCTCTTTTGTAGTGTTGTTTGGATGCCCTTCAAAACTTAATTCTGCAATTTCTGCTTTAGTTGCAATTCTAAAAATACCATTTAATAATACGTTTAAATTTTCCGCGGAAAAGAAAGTTGGTGTGCCACCGCCCAAATGAAGTTCTTTTATAATAGGTCTTTCAGCTAAAAGAGCACAGTGCATTTCCCACTCTTTTATCACAGATTCGAGATAAGGTATTTCTACTGAATGATTTCTAGTGATCCGTTTATTGCAACCGCAAAAAGTACATAGGCTTTCGCAAAAGGGAAGATGAATATATATGCTGATGCCTTCTGTAGCATTACTTTCTTTAAAGCTTCTTATTAACGTTTCCTGCCAGGACTTTAAGGAAAATTTTTTATCATCCCAATAAGGTACCGTGGGATAACTGGTATATCTAGGACCCGCAACATTGTATTTAGAAATTAAATTTGAACTCATAATTATTTCTATTTAGGAGCTTCAAAAATATGGAGATAGTGAGTTGGAAAATATGAGCAATATCAGATATTGTCAATTAAATAGTACTGAAAACTGTACCGAAACTTGCATTATAATAGTGACTGGAATGTTTCTTTAATTAGCCAGTGAATAGTGGAGTCGACCTTTGTTACAAAATTTGAATCTGCTTTTTTGCTTGAAGTATGCGGAATTAAATGATAGACTCAAAATTGCTTCTTGTACAATTTTCAGAAAACCACTAACTAAAATAAAGTTGGCCTGGACGCATCCAATGCTGGATCAATTGGCGCTACGGGCTTTAGAATCTCTGAATTGTCAGTATCTACACCTTTCTTGTATATGGCATTGCTTACGGGATACGTTTTAAAGGTATCATTGGTAAAGCCAATTCTTATCAATTCCTCCACCTGTTTTTGATTAAGACTGGAATCTATCCAATCATTAATAAACTGATCATCCAGCACCAAAGGCATTCGTTTTTTCTCGTTATGGATAGTTTCAAAAAGGTCATTTGCCGGAACGGTAATAATTGATGTTGTGAAATTTTCATCATCTAAAGCCGTGTAAAGACCCGCAAATAAAAACAATTTATGATCTTCAAGCATACAATAATACGGTTGCGATTTCTTGTTGTAGTGATGGGGTTCAAAGAAACCGTCTGCGAGAATGAGACAACGCATTGAAGCTGCACTTTCTTTATATGTATTGCTGGTAAATATGCTTTCACTACGAGCATTTTGGGTATTATACTTAAATCCATCAGGATTTTTAAAAGCAAACCTCGGAATAAGTCCCCAGTTTGCCGGATAGATTAGTTGAGCATCATTTTGGGGAATGATGTGCAGTTTTGTTTTGCCAAAACCATTTATGTGATAATGCTCTTGATATTCTAAAGGAACTGCAAAATCCCTTTTCGTCACTTTTTTTATTTTGGTTTTTGACTTCGTAAGACTTGTTGCGTAACACATATAAATCGTTTTTCAGAATACCTACCTTAATTGGTCAACTTTATATCGCCTATAACCGATATATCTGGATTATGGCAAGGTAAAGATATACAATTGATTTAAAATTTATGATTGTTGTACTTTAAAAATCAGGCAAGTAGGATTTTAAATAATGCGGTTAAAAAATAGGAACGGAGTAACGTATGATAAGTCGCTGGAGTTGTAAATAGGATGAGAAAGCAGGGGGTATGTCCATGGAATGAAAATTTAATTCTCAAGAGCAAGAATTTCCTTTAAATTTTTTTGAAATGCTTCAATTGAACGAATTCGGAATAAAAAATAAAAATCAATATCGTATTCCGTTCCTAAGGATCTGTTCAGAAATAAAGTGACCGAATTATAGGCAGTTATTTTGTTCATCAACAAGGCGAAAAACGCAGACATAGCCGTAGCTATGGCGAGTATTTTCAACGCAGTTGCTGGGCAAAAGAACCCATAGAAATGG
>JBDNGW010000648.1:0-4422 GCA_041689735.1 Leeuwenhoekiella sp.
ACCGGCATTCACATAGCCGCCGCCAAAATTATTCGGCACTTTGGCAATTCTGCTTACTAGCAACAGATCTTCGCCAAAAAGGGAATCAGGGATTTCGTAATACAGTTTGTCATCTACGCGATGAGTTTTAAACAAACCGTCGTCGGTAATGGCGCTTGCCGTTATCACTTTATCGTAGTCTTTGACGCCACTTAAAGTTTTTTCATCATTTTCATCCGTTTTTTGGGCGGAAACAGCGTTTTTTTGAGTAGAACAGCCTGCGGCGAAAATTGCTACAAGTATAACAAGGAATAGTTTTTTAAGCATTTTTAGGTTTAAGAAATTTTATATGCGCCCAAGTTAAGGAATTCCTCCCGTAACCCCTCCAAAGGACGCAAACTTTAAAGCTCCTTCCCCTAGGGAAGGCGGGGATGGCAATTTCCTTCTTCTAAGGAAGGCGGGAGATGGGAATTACCTTACCGCAGCCGAAAGCAATTGAAAAGCACCTTTTTCCGCATCAATTTCGGCTTCAACTCCATTGGGAATGGTGCTGTTATCTGCCACATGGCCAAACATGGCTCCAGAATAGGCCGGGATTCCCTGTGGTTTTATATAGTGGTCGATCACTTCTTCAAGCGTTAACGAACCATAACCGCTACCGCCAGCATCGCAGTCGTTGCATTTTCCAAAAATAAAGCCCTTGATCTCTTTAAAAACGCCGCCCAGTTGCAGTTGGGATAACATGCGGTCTATGGCGTAAATCTCTTCTCCCACATCTTCCAAATAGAGAATTTTATCACTCCAGTCGGTTGGGAAATACGGCGAACCCATAATCCCGGTCATAACCGAAAGATTTCCGCCCAACAATCTGCCTTTTGCTTTTCCCGGTGTAATTGTCCTGATCCGGTTTTCGGTCTGTACAAGTTGATTTTCGGGTACTTTCGAAGGATTTTGATATAGTAATTTTTCGTTGCCAAAAAGCAGCTTTTCAAAACTTTCCACACTGAAAGCATTCCAAGAGGAAACCGCCACCGGCCCGTGAAAAGTCACTAAACCTGTCATCTGAAAAATCGCCAGGTGCAGCGCGGTAATATTACTATAGCCAATGAAAATCTTCGGATTCTTTTTAATGACGTCATAATCCAGTTTATCCAAAATACGCGCCGATCCCGAGCCGCCGCGCAGCGCGATAATTGCATTGATTGACGGGTCTTTAAACATTGCGTTTAGATCACCGGCACGCTCTTCATCTGTTCCTGCCAAGTGGCCGTAACGTGCGTTGACGTGTTTGCCAAATTTTACTTTCAGCCCCATGACTTTAAAAGTTTCTTGTGCGATCTCGTAGGGTTCGGACTCAAAAATCGCACTCGCCGGACTTACAATTCCAATAGTATCCCCTTTTTGCAATGCTTTTGGCAGAATAATATCTTTAAGATCCTGACTATTTTCGGTCAGATTGGGATAAGCATCGACTGGAACAAAAGGAAAAACACCTGCCAGGCCCATATTTTTGATAAAGTTTCTTCGTTCCATTTGTTCGGTTGTTCATTTTTGATTATAAGTGAATCTCTCAAGGTCACTTCGAGTTTTTAAAGGTCACTTCGAGTTTTTAATAAGGGACGTTCTGATGTTCCCCCTTTGGGCCTGCCTGCCGCATAGGTAGGGGTTAGGGGGACTTCACTTTCTTCAACTGTATCCTCTTTCGCGAAATGTCAACATCCAGTACTTCCACGATCACTTGTTCATGTAGGGCGACATGTGCGTTCACATCGTTTACAAAACCTTCGGCGAGATTGGAAATGTGAATCAGACCGCTTTCTTTGATCCCAATATCCACAAAAGCACCAAAATTGGTCACATTATTGACAATTCCGGGCAATAATTGACCTTTTTGAAGATCTGCAATGGTTTTTATATTTTGGTTGAATTTAAAAACTTTTGCCTCCGCACGGATTTCTAATCCTGGTTTTTCGAGTTCGTTGACAATATCTTTCAATGTAGGTATTCCCACATTTTTGGTTTGATATATGGAAAGATCTATTTCTGCAAGAGCGGATTTATTACCGATCAATTCCTTGACCGATTTACCGCTATTTTTGGCCATTTTTTCAACAATAGCGTAACTTTCTGGATGCACGGCAGAATTGTCCAGCGGATTCTCTCCGTTTTTGATCCTTAAAAATCCCGCCGATTGTTCAAAGGCTTTTCCGCCCAGCCGCGCAACGTTCAGGATTTTTTTCCGCGAAGCGAAAGCACCGTTTTCATCACGATGAACGACGATATTTTCGGCCAATTTATCCCCTATTCCCGAGACGTAACTGAGCAAGGGCGCGCTGGCGGTATTGATGTTTACGCCCACCGCGTTTACGCAATTTTCGACCACGCGATCGAGTTCGCTTTTTAATTTGCTCTGGTCTACATCGTGCTGATATTGCCCCACACCGATGGATTTTGCATCGATCTTGACCAATTCCGCCAGTGGATCGGCCAACCGGCGGCCTATGGAAACCGCACCGCGCACCGTCACGTCATAATTGGGAAACTCCGAGCGCGCAATGGGCGAAGCTGAATAAATGCTCGCCCCGGCCTCACTGACCACAAAAACCTGCAATTCTTTGCGAAAATGGATCTTGCGGATAAACTGCTCCGTCTCCCGCGAAGCCGTACCATTCCCTATCGCAATCGCTTCTATTTTATGCGCCTCCACAAGAAAACTGATCTTCTTTGAAGCATCTACTTGGGAATTCCCCCTTTTTTTTACTCCCCCTTTGGGCCTGCCTGCCGGTGAAGTAGGGGATGGGGGGAAATGCGGAGAAATAGTCTCATTATGTTGCAGTCCGCCTTGCTCGTCCAGACAGACCACTTTGCAGCCCGACCTAAAACCGGGATCTATCGCAAGAATGCGTTTTTGCCCCAAGGGCGCACCCAGCAATAGCTGTTTAAGGTTTCTGGCGAAAACCAAAATGGCCTCATTATCTGCTTTTTCTTTGGCTACGTTGAGAATTTCGTTGGAAAACGCAGGGAAAAGCAGGCGTTTATAACTGTCTTCAATAGCTATTTTCAACTGTTCTCCACAAGCAGAATTGGATTTTATTAGGTTGTTGTTGATACGTTCTAAGGCGCGTGCGTCATTAATACCAATTTTTACACGTATAAAACCTTCCTTTTCAGCCCTTAGAATAGCCAAAAATCGGTGTGAAGGGCAGTTTTTAAGTGCTTCTTCCCACTTAAAATAATCACGGTATTTCTGGGCTTTTTCGTCCTCTTTTTGTGCTTTTAGAACTTTGGTCGTGAGCACGGCATGACGTTCTAATTCTCTTCGCAGTACATTACGCACGTCGGTGCGCTCATTGACCCATTCTGCGATAATATGACGGGCACCTTCCAGTGCTTCTTCCGCCGATTTCACCTCGTTTTTGGCATACTTTGATGCGGTTTCGGCCAATTTCGCCGCGTTCATTTCGCTAGGCTGGGACATAATGATTTTGGCTAGCGGTTCTAGTCCGTTATTACGGGCGGTGTCGGCTTTTGTTTTGCGTTTTTTCTTGTAGGGCAGATACAGATCTTCGAGCGCGGTTGCATCCTGTGTATTTTCGATCTGTTTTTTTAAATCGTTGGTGAGCGCGTCCTGCTCTTTCAGCGCTTTTAAAATAGTGAGCTTGCGCTTTTCAAGCGTTTCAAACTGTTCTTTATATTTTACAATATCGCCAATTTGCACTTCATCCAGATTACCGGTGCGTTCCTTCCGATAACGAGAAATAAAAGGGATTGTACAATCCTCGCCAAGAAGCTGAAGGGTGTTTTTTATGCTTTGGCCGGGGAGGTTTGTTTGGGATAGGATGTAACGTAAAATCTGACTCATCGTGATTTTTGGAACATTTAATCTAAATTTTTTATGGTGGAGTTATCAATTTGGCCAGAAATAAGCATTGAAGTTAAAACCTGTCTCAAATCGCCCCTCAGTTCTTTTGCTGCTTTCTTAAATTCTACTTTATTTAAGCCCAATCCCTCATTCCAATTTCCCCAGGTCACTACAATTTCATTGAACCTGATTTCAAAAACAGAATGAGGATACATACATTCAACAGGATCATGTTTTAAGGTCAATAATACACTTATTTCAGGATTTCTTATGCTCTCTAATTTTTTCTGAATGGTGTTTTGTTCATCGTTTAGATCAACACGAAGAACCACAACAAATTTATTCAAATATTTTTGAAAAGAATTATCATCCGAAATATTCCAAAGCACATCTTCTTCGGAATACTGTTTTTCACAAAAATTACGGTTGTGGGAGATATCAATTAAACTGATGTTATTATATGGATAGTGCATTTTTTCAGGATCACATCTATAAAAAAGAAGCTCTCCACCACTGAATTCCGAAACTATCTTTTTTGATCCCTGATGCAGGTAAGTTGGTATATAATCAAGATTGCACAA
>JBDNGW010000649.1:0-2276 GCA_041689735.1 Leeuwenhoekiella sp.
ATACCATTATATATCGTGTGGTAGTGCATAATGGTAAACTACCGTCAAAAAAAGTTATCTGAATGAAAAAGACGAAGAAGAAAAACATAAAACTAGGGATAAGCATAGGGGATCTTAATGGGATAGGGGGGGAGATAATTTTGCGCACTTTTGAAGATGAGCGCATGCTTGAATTTTGTACCCCTATACTTTTTGCCTCTGCTAAAACGATAAGTTTTCTTTTGAGTCATTTTAATATGAATATTAAATTTCAGGGAATCAAAACTACGGAAGAAGCCCTTGATGGCAAGTTGAATGTAATAACTGTTTTTGATGATAACGCGCAGATAGATTTCGGCCAAGAGACCAAAGAAAATGGAAAATATGCCATTCAATCCCTAAAATCTGCCGTAGAGGCCTTAAAATTGAAAGAAATAGATGTGCTGGTCACCGCGCCGATCAGTAAATCAAACATTCAAGATACTGACTTTAAATTCCCCGGTCATACCGATTATCTCAACCAGGAGCTGGAAGGCGACAGCCTTATGTTTATGATCACCGAAGACCTTAAAATAGGCCTTCTCACAGATCATGTTCCGGTAAGGGATGTTGCCCAGAACATCACGGCAGATCTTATCACTAAAAAACACAAGACCGTTTACAATACCCTTTTGCAGGATTTTGGAATTGAAAAACCAAAAATTGCATTCCTCGGTATAAATCCGCATGTGGGTGATGGCGGGGTTATAGGTCTGGAAGATAAAGAAGTGCTTATCCCGACTTTGGAAAAAATTAGGGAAAAAGGGGAGCTTGCCTATGGTCCTTACGCGGCCGATAGTTTTTTTGGCAGTGGGAATTATAAAAATTTTGACGCTATTATTGCGGCATATCATGATCAGGGTTTAATCCCGTTCAAGACGCTCTCCTTTGGTAAAGGAGTGAATTTCACTGCAGGCCTTGATAGGATCAGGACTTCCCCAGATCATGGTACCGCTTTTGAGATCGCGGGTAAGGGGGTTGCAGATGCTGGTTCTTTTAAAGAGGCGGTCTATGCGGCGCTTTCCATTTTTAAAAAGAGAAATGAATATATGAGGCTTACTAAAAATGTTCTTAAAAAACAGAAAAAAAGATTGAGTTCTTCCAGAAGGGAGCGTTTTGAATAACTACGGCACTTTTATAGTATTGATTTATGGTGCTAAATGAAAGCAGACAAGAAAAAAACGGAAAACTTAATTTTGCACTAAATAAAAAATTATATCTTTGCACCCGCCTTAACATAAGGTAATTGCATAGTATATGTAAAATTGTCAGGGAAAGCAGTAGAATAATGAATAATTTGAAAGCCTTTACAATACAGTTTGTCGGTTTAAAACAAGGTGCTCATGACTTTGTCTATACAATTGACAATACGTTCTTTAAACAGTACGAGTACGATGATTTTAATGCAGTGGACATCCGCGTTGATGTTAAGCTCATAAAAAAGCCAACCTTGCTTGAGTTTTTGTTTCACGCAAATGGTACGGTCAACGTAAATTGTGACCTTACAAATGAACCTTATGATCATTTGCTGGATGCGGAGTATAAACTGGTAGTGAAGTTTGGGCAGGAATTTAATGACGATCTGGAAGATATCGTGATCATTTCACATGGAGAGTACGAGTTGAATTTGGCACAATATATTTATGAGCTTATCGTTCTTGCCATGCCCGCAAAAAGGATACATCCCGGTGTTGAAGACGGTACGTTAAAGTCTGAGATGCTCGACAAACTAGAAGAATTAAGCATAAAAAAGGAGAACCCGGCGGAAGAAAAAGATAGTTCGGCTATTGACCCACGCTGGGATAAATTAAAAGATTTTTTAACAGATAAATAATAAAAGGCGATGGCACATCCCAAGAGAAAAATCTCGAAAACCAGAAGAGATAAAAGAAGAACACATTATAAGGCGACCATGCCTAAAATTGCTGTAGATGCTACAACGGGTGAATCACATCTTTACCACCGGGCACATTGGCATGAGGGCAAATTGTATTACAGAGGTCAGGTCCTAATAGATAGTACAGAGGCTGAAGAAGTGGCGTAAGCCATCTAAGACCGCTTGAGTCAACTCCCATTTGTGGGAGTTTTTTGTTAGTAAGATACTGGTGTAGCGCAACGCATTTAGGATCTGTATAGAAATAACCTGCCCGTTTCTACTTGTTCTTTTGCTCGCCCACTGCGTTGAAAATACTCGTCATAGCTACGGCTATGCCTGCGTTTTTCGCCTTGTGGTCAAACAAAATAACTGCCTATAATTC
>JBDNGW010000650.1:0-3315 GCA_041689735.1 Leeuwenhoekiella sp.
CCATTTCTATGGGTTCTTTTGCCCAGCAACTGCGTTGAAAATACTCGCCATAGCTACGGCTATGTCTGCGTTTTTCGCCTTGTTGATGAACAAAATAACTGCCTATAATTCGGTCACTTTATTTCTGAACAGATCCTAAAGGCTATTGACAAAAATTATAAAAATCATTCAAAAGCTACGCTTTCTATATTATGGGTCGGAAATTGGTTTCGGCGAGGAAGGATCGGATTTTCTTCAGCGTGAAAATAATCGAAGTATTTATGCTGAAACGTATACTCACAAAATAGCAGCACTACCCTTATTCAATTGTCCACTTTTACGTCGAAAGTCGGAAGTCTATATGAATCAGTCAAAAAGTGATAGTAGTCCAATATCAGTCGAGTATTGAATAATGAATAGGTTTAAAGCTGCCATTGTTACTATCTTCGGCTGAACATGCGGTTAGGCCCACTAAGAGATCCATTTTGGCCTCAAATAAAATATAATCGCCGGCTTTGCTCAGTGGAGGATCTACGCTCAATTTGCCGTCTGGAGCAAACTGAACATTCATAAATATATTAAATGCAGTGGGGAGGTCATCTGGTTCTATACCATAAGGTTCCAGGTTTGTAAATAGATTTTCGAAGCAGCTGGGATGGTACTCGGACTTGTTATACATAATCTGAAAGGTCTCCGGACTGCACGGAGCCAACAGAAAATCGTTGCGGCCATTGGTATCTTCGAGGATTTCCATCATTTTATGGCTACGGTTGCTCCATAAGAAATCACCTTTAGAAATAAGTAGGCTTTCCTCAAAATCCAAGGTCTTACCAGAAGAGATTTTTTCCCTGAGATCATCCGCATTGAACAAAACCATATCGCTAACCTGTTCACCCTTAGGATCTATTACTCGAAGTTTCTGTCCTTTTTTAAGTTTAAAAGCGCTACCGCTCTGTTTCTTTATCTCTATTGTCTCAGGTAATGCCATATTTAATGCTACTATTACTGTATTTTTTTTTGAATGTACGTGCCCTTTTAGGGACTGAAAGGGCATTTCCAGTTGGAATCTACCTGTCGGCCACTATACTGCTTGGCTTCACTATGGATGCCAAAATCTCGCAACATTGGATTAATACTTCCCTGCAGTTTCCGATCCCGGCGGCGTATGGTATCGCGCACTCTTTGATAGGTGCCCATCTCCCGTAATCTTTCAAACTGCCAGTGAAGATTAAAAGCAATGGCAGTATGCGGAGCCTGTCGCGCCATACGAGAACTATTGGGATGCAGACCAACTATATAGAAGGCCTTGCCTGCCAAACTGAAGCTAAATCCATCATCTTTTGGGTTCTGGCTTACATTTTCATCCCATTCCTGATCATCTACTTCATGCAAATACCCCAACTGTCTCCATAAGGTATCTTCAAACTGTTGCTCATCGCGATCCTCTTCACCCTCAAAAACAGCTAGAAAAGAATAAAAATCGTTTGAATCAAAATCGTAATTGGCTATGTAAACTTTGAGATCCTCTAGAATAGCTTTTGCCGTGGCTTTCGACCCAAAGTCGCTATATGTATGCAAATCTACGTGATCCAACTTAAAAACGGTCTGTGCCATTACACAGGGATGATCATCACTAATAACGAAATCTGTAAACTCAGAATGTTTTTTTTGATTAGTGTCCATATAAAAGTCGATTAACTATTGATCTTATATGCTGTCAAAATTAAAATATCTATTATTTCTAATAAAAAATATTTAGAATATCTTGAATAAAAATTAACAAAAGTTTTTGCCACTGTTAAAATTTGTATGGATATGCTCCGCAATACTTTATTGGACTGGGTTCAATTATAATCTGGTCAGTGGTACCAAAGGAATTTTAAGCAGTCACAACCGCTGTCATCATATTTATTCCCTAAAAGAAAAGCGCATGGCTATACTGTTTTGCTCTAGTCTGCCATTGTTTGGGCCATTAAAATTATAGCTAAACTCTTCCTTAGGAACAATTTGCCTGATTTTTAATAAGTTACCTGTTTTTTTATAAAAAATTGAGAATGCACCTTTGCAGTGATTGTACAGGGATTATTTTTAAGTTGAGGCTCATAACAGGAAACCTTTCATAAAAGAGATCGAGATACTTATATTAGCAAATGTTGTACGGTCAAGGCCGGACATAAGTTCAGTGCTTTCTTTTTTTTGATACGCAGATCAATAAGAATAGCGTGCAGATGTAAGCTAAGCAATATTTTGCAGGGGACGTATTTAGTCTACCTTTTGTTTAAATGATCAAATCTTGTAAGCTGTACTAATCTCTCTCTCAAGATTCAAATAGTCTCTAAATGCAGTTATAATTAGTTCTTTTATCTGCTTATTTTTGTACGGTCAACTTATTTTTGTCACCTTTAAATCCTTTACTTCCATCTGGTTCACTTACATTTATAAGGTCATTTTTAAAATTACGCACACGTACTCTCGAGACACTTTAAAATAGACAGCATCACTTTAGCCACCTATTATAGAACCACCATTGACATGCAGCACCTGGCCCGTCATATAGGAGGAGTCCTCACTAGCCAGATACACGTAGGCTGGCGCAACCTCGGCCGGTTCTCCTGCTCTTCCCAAGGGAGTGTCCTCGCCAAAACTTTCCACCATTTCCTTTTCCATTGTAGCTGGGATCAATGGTGTCCAAATAGGGCCCGGAGCTACGCCGTTAACTAAAATATTCTTTTCTGCCAACTGCGCGGAAAGGGAGCGGGTAAAGGAAGTAATGGCGCCTTTAGTAGCTGCATAATCCTAAGTGCTTTGTGCCCACGATAAGAGGTTATTGATGTCGTATTGATAATACGTCCCCCTGATTTCATAAGTTCGAGGGCTCTTTTGGTCAACAGGATCATACTTATAATATTAAGGTCGAAAGTTTCCCGTATATGCTCCTCAGAAATTTCCTCTAATGACTTTTCGGTATATTGTGTCCCGGCATTGTTCACCAAAATATCAAGGGAATCATGTTTTTCAGTGAATTCTGTAATGAGCTTTTCCCGGAACTTATCACTTTTGAGATCCCCAGCAAGGAAATTGCACGATACACCTTCATTTTCCACAAGTCTTCTGGTTTCTTCCGCATCCTTGTCCTCACTGAGGTAAGTAAACATTACATTGCAGCCCTCTCGTGCAAAATGTACTGCAACTGCCCTACCTATTCCGCTATCGCCACCGGTAATCAGCGCGTTTTTATTTTTCAACTTATCGCTCCCTTTGTAATTGTCTCGAATGGTAATAGGTTTTCTGTCCAGATTGGACTGGCTTCCCGGCCGTGTAATATTTTCCATAGTA
>JBDNGW010000651.1:0-2903 GCA_041689735.1 Leeuwenhoekiella sp.
AAAAAATTCAAGTTTATGGTGCTCCTGTTAGAATTCCTTTACATCCGTTTTAGGAATCCAACCTTCTTTTCCGTCTACGAGACGAATTTCCTGCCACTCGTCATTTTCCGAAAGTATCAAAACCTTTGTTCCCTCATGCAGCACAAAAGCCTCGTCACTGCTCAGCCTGGGTTCTGCCCGCACTTCCGCCGAAGACGAAAAAACAATTGCGTGACGGTCATTTTCTATCCTCATTTGCGATTTAAAAGCAAAGAATAAAGCCAATAGACTAAATATGAGCGCAATGGAGGTCGAAGTGAAAAAGAGTCGTTTTTGAACAGTGGCATACACAAAGCGGTACGCTATAAAAGAACTCATGAACACCAAGATCAGAATCACGGCAAGTACCGCCCAGCCATCCAGACTCAACAGATTTAAGATATTGTTATACCATTTGGTAAAGGTATTCTGAGGTAATGGCGTAACGGCGTCTATCGTCATATTCTGGGCAAATACCAGATTGTTCTTTATGTCCGCATCATTGGGCTTTAACCGCAATGCACGTTCATAATTATAGACACTGGGCGCTATTTTGTTCAACTTATAATTGGCGTTGCCTAAGTTATAGTATAGCGCAGCAGATTCTTGACCTGCACCTACCACTTTTCCATAGGCCTCTACCGCTTGCTGATACTCTCCAGCTGCGTAAGCCTTATTACCTATTTCAAAATACTGATCTGCTGTCTGACTTTGACAAATAGCAGAAAACAGGCAAAAAACCATAAAAATCACTAATTTATGCTCTTTTTTACCGAAAAATAAACTTCTGTTTTTCATAACTGTTTATCCATTTCAGAAATTACACGGGCCGCTTTTTCATAATCTTGCTGCATGGTTACATCATTGGTAGGTGTATAACGAGCAAATTCACAGCTTTCCAGCAAGGTGAGAAATTCACTTGACGTACTTTCTTCCACACTACGCGCTTCCAGCAGGCTTTCAATACGCTCTTTGCTCATATCGCTGGTCTGGATATTGAGTTTTGCTTTAAGATAATTGTGCGAACAACGTTCAAGGGAGAGGTAAAAAGACGTTTGTTCACCCAAGTTCTTTTTGGCTTCGCCCAAATATTTACGGGCCATACGGTCAGCTTTACGTAATCTATTCCCCTTAACATCTGCTTTATAAGCCTTCCTCTTACGGTTTGACAATAAAACCAAAGGAATGAACAGCAGCGGACTGGCCATTAGCGACCAGAAAAGGGTTGAACCAAAAAAAGTATCCTTACTAACCGGTTGCAACTTGCCCTCGGACTTGATATAGCTAAATTGATCATTAGCCACCACGGCTTGTTTGGATGCATTTTCTTGATTTGATGAAATGGTTTCTGGCCCTTTTTCAACATTGATGACAATCTCTTCGGAAGTGATGGTGCGGTACCTATCGGTTTTTGGGTCAAAATATGAGAAACTTATCTGTGGTACCGGATATTTACCCTTTACCTGTGGCACCACCGTATAGCGATCTGAAATACTGCCGGTCATACCGCTGGTGCTGGTATTAATATTTTCTTCGTGCTCTGGCTCATATACTTCGAGCGCACTGGGAAGTTTAGGGCGGGGAAGTTTAAAAAGTTTCAAGTTTCCGTTTCCGCTTGCGGTAATATTTAGGTCAAGGGATTCCGTGGCGCTCAAGTCTTTTTTTGTAGTGGTCACATCAAAATCAAAATTGCCCACAGCGCCGGTAAAATCTGCCGGTTTTCCCTGCTCCGGAAGCGGTTTTACGTTTATTTTCCTATTATTGGCCGCTACGGTCAGTTTTTCCGGCCTGGTAATATTTCCTCCAAATATATCCCGACGCTGCGTGGGCACTTCAATATTCAAGCTCAACGCCAACGGCTCAATGGTCAACTCACCGGTTTTTTGTGGATAGAGCAACGTACGGCGCAAGATCACATAGCGGTAGGGTTCCCCGTTGTAGGTACCATCGTAGACGTTAAACTGCTTCTCATCAATGCTCTGGCTCCAAAAATCGGCAAACTTGGGCGCGTCTATTTCATTCCAGCCGTTTACCGCGGTCTGATGTGAAACGTACAATTTATATACCACGGTAATCGCTTCGTTGAGATAGGGATTACTGTTTGAAACCTCAGCCACAAGATGTATCTCGTCTTCTACCGCATACTGTGGACCCGCTTCATCATTGGGATTATTAACCGCTGCGCTGACTTCAACCGCAAGCGGAATAGTTTTGTATACATTACCGCCTATAGTGATTTCCGCCTGACCTATTTGGAGATTTCCAGTGCCATTTGGCGCAAGAAAGTATGAAAAAGTCTTGGAAAAACTCTTTTTTCCGTTAAGCCACTGCTGACTTATAGATTGATTTGGACCGCCCACCACAGTAAATCCTTGAAAACTGGGAGGCCGAAAATTATCGCCGTCCTGGTTCATCTCAAAATCTACCCGCAACCGCTCATTGACACCAAGTTTATTCTTGCTCAATGTCGCATCAAATTGCACCTTTTGCGCCACAGAAGTGAATCCCAGGCTCAAAAAAAGGAATAGATATGCAAATTTCACTTTCATTTTTATTTGTTCTAAATGCTTAAATTAAATCTACAAGGAATAAATTTTCTGTCATTTCTCTGGAAGTCAGGTTCGTTTCTCGAGAAATACTTTGAAGGAGAAATTTCTTAGTCAAACCTACAAGAAATCGCTCGTTCCTCACAAAATACCTTGCAGGAGAAACACAAAACACTGCAACAACCCACAAGGATTCCCCCTTTGGATCTGTTCAGAAATAAAGTGACCGAATTATAGGCAGTTATTTTGTTCATCAACAAGGCGAAAAACGCAGACATAGCCGTAGCTATGGCGAGTATTTTCAACGCAGTTGCTGGGCAAAAGAACCCATAGAAATGG
>JBDNGW010000652.1:0-4091 GCA_041689735.1 Leeuwenhoekiella sp.
ACCCCTTTCAGCGTTGGCCAAAAAGGGGTTTTTAAAGGGGTTGTCCTACTTCTATAAGGAATTTGCATATTCTGCAAGGTCAACGAGCTTATTGGAGTAACCGAATTCATTATCATACCAAGAAATAAGCTTGAAGAATCTGGGATTCAATTCAATACCGCTATCTGCATCAAGAATACTGGTGCGGGGATCGCTCACAAAATCTTGAGAAACCACAGCTTCTTCTGTGTATCCAAGTACGCCTTTCATATCTCCTTCTGAAGCCGCTTTAAAGGCCTTGTTTATTTCAGCTAACGAAGTGTCCTTGCTCAATCGAACGGTCAAGTCTACCACAGAAACATCTGCCGTGGGAACACGGAAGGCCATACCGGTAAGTTTTCCCTTTAGGGCAGGTATTACCTTGGTTACCGCAACAGCAGCACCGGTTGTGGTTGGGATGATATTCAGCAGCGCACTACGGCCCATACGGTAGTTTTTCCTGGAAGGACTGTCCACAGTAAATTGACTTGCTGTAGAAGCGTGGATAGTGGTCATAAGTGCTTCCTCGATCCCCCAGTTGTCATTGAGCACTTTAGCAAGTGGTGCAAGACAATTGGTAGTACAAGAAGCGTTGGAAATAATTTTTTGATCTGCTTTCAGGTCTTTATGGTTTACGCCCATAACAAACATGGGCACATCTTTGGAAGGTGCAGAGATCACTACTTTCTTGGCGCCGGCTTCAATGTGCTGGTTTGCAGTGTCCATACTGGTGAAAATACCTGTACATTCCGCAACGACATCTACGCCTACGTCACCCCATTTAAGGTTTTTAGGATCTCTTTCTGCAGTTACTCTTACTTTTTTACCGTCTACCACAAGGTGACCGTCCTGTACTTCTATAGTGCCGTCAAACCTGCCGTGCACCGAATCGTATTTTAATAGATAGGCCAAATGTTCAACATCTAGCAAATCGTTAATGGCTACCACATCTACGTTATCACGCTTAAGGGTTGCTCTAAAAACGATTCGTCCTATACGACCAAATCCATTTATTCCAATTTTCAAATTTGCCATTACGTTGTATTTATTAATATTTCTATTGTTATTATTAGTATTATTTTTGTTGCTATTATTGCTAAGGCGATCACCACGTCACTACCTGCGTACTGAACACTGCCACTGCCCACTGGTCAGGTGGTCATTATTTCAGACACACGTATCAATTCTTCATTTATGCCAGTACCGCCTTTTATGGCCTGCTCCAGTGGGTAAAGCACCATTTTATCATGCTGGGTGCCCACCATATAGCTGCTTTTGCCTTCCATAAGCGATTCTACCGCCTTTACCCCCATACGGCTGGCAAGCACGCGATCGTAACAGCTGGGTGAACCCCCGCGCTGCAAGTGGCCGAGTACGGCGACCCGAACGTCGTAGCCCTCCAGATTGTTGTCTACGTAGTCTTTAAGTTCAAAAACGCTTTTACCTGTTTTGTCACCTTCGGCAACTACCACAAGACTTGATGTTTTACCGCTGGCACCACTACGGGTGAGTGATTCTACCAGGCGTTCTATACCCATGTTTGCCTCTGGGATCAGTATTTCTTCGGCACCGCCGCCCACACCTGCATTCAGTGCGATATGGCCAACATCGCGGCCCATAACCTCAATGAAGAAAAGACGGTTATGTGAACTTGCGGTATCCCTAATTTTATCTATGGCTTCCACTGCGGTATTAAGCGCGGTGTCATAGCCCAGTGTGCGATCAGTACCGCCAATGTCGTTATCTATCGTGCCCGGAATGCCTATACAAGGAAAATCAAATTCCTGATTAAAAGTGAGGCCGCCGGTAAAGGTACCATCACCGCCTATTAGGACAAGGGCATCCACCTCGTGTGCTTTAAGGTTATCATAGGCTTTCTGCCGGCCTTCCTTGGTTTTAAATTCTTTTGATCTGGCAGATTTCAATATCGTGCCGCCACGGTTTATAATATCACGTACGCTACGCGCGTCCATAGGTTTGAAGTCGCCTTCTATTAGGCCTTCAAATCCTCTGTAAATCCCTACACATTCCAGTTTGTGATAAGCACAGGTGCGAACCACAGATCGTACCGCAGCATTCATTCCGGGAGAATCGCCCCCAGAGGTCAAAACTCCGATTTTTTTAATTATTTTGCTCATTTATTATTAACTGAAACACAAAAATAGGAATAGAATTGAATTATTAAAGTAGAATGGGAATGAATTTCTGCTATTCATTAAAATCAATCGTTTTCGTTAACAAGTTATTTTTCAAATGAATATATTTTATCAATTTTTGAAGCTGAAGGGCAAATTTTAAGCTTTACAGAATGAAAACCATGCTTCATTGCTAATTATGAAACATGCTCTAATAATTCTTCTCATCGCCTTCATAGGGTATTTCAGAATCTGAAGGTACAATTTGAACATCATCCTTTTCGCTAACCGGCCTAGCTTCTCCCTTTAAAATTTTACGGAACAATTCTTTCCCCGTATCAAAATCCACCGAATAATTAATACCAATACCTTGGGTATAGCCCTCACGCTGTCCAAAAAACTGAATGTCATCCTGACGGTTAAAAACGGTCGCCCGAAGTGTACCATCTTCATTCAGCAAAAAATTGACTTCTACGTCTCCCACCACCACAGATTCACTGATCCCGCCCACAGGGACTCCCACCTTACCATTAATAAGTATGGATTTTGAAATCTGGGTAGAAACGGTGAAGCCAAAGCGCCCAGAAGTCTGTAGATTTGGCGTACGATCGCCCTGCACATAATCCAGCCCCACGGTAAATTTGCCGTCATCATCTGAGAGTATGTTGTTGAATATTCCAGAGGCGGTCTCAATCAGGTTACCATAGGCCACCGTTTGCGCATCTATTCCGCTCTGGCTGTAGAACGATCCCTGGGTCACGAGCGAGAAGGCCTGCAGCTCCCGCGTGGCACGGTCGTCTAGCCGGTATTCCAGTTCTGATGTGACAATGGAAGTTGTACTGGGAAACTGAAAGTCGAACGTAATATCCGGTTGTACCAGCTGCCCATTGAGATTAATGACCACATTTACCGGAATTTTGCGGTTTATTGACGGATTTGCAAGCAAAATAGACGGATTTGCCTGCGTTTTATAAACCGCACTTATGTCGAGCAGGGCGCGTTCCGGGCTTCCGTCCCAACTTATTTTTCCTTCGGGTAGGATGTCAAACTGTTTTTGCACGACCCCGCTGTACCTGAAGTTATAAACGCCTTCATAGGGCGTAAAATCGCCGAACATGTTGAATTTTCCGTTGGTGTTTATCTGTATCAGTAGATATCCAGCACCGCGGCCGCGCAGGGTGCTTCCATTTACTTTATCCACCACAATTTCTACTTCCGCATCGCGGGTAACATCAAGGTCAAAGTTGAGTTCAAGTCCTTTGATCTCGCGAAGTACAATCTCTTCACCACCTTCGCGTGCCTTTTTTTCCGCCGGACTTAAAAAATAGATGATGCTGTTATCTCCAAAACTTTCGGTATCGCTCAGCGGAATCTTAAACGTGGTGCCAGCTTCGGTCTTTGCGGTAACATCAATGACCAGTTCATCTGTGGGGCCAGCTATGGATGCATCGCCACTTATAAATGCGGTGCCGTAATACAGGGAAAAATCATCGGGCTGCGTGTCCAGCACCAGCATGCGGTCTGTTTTGATTTTGAGGTCCAAGTTCCAGGTCTTAAAAAAACTGTGGCTAATGGTGCCGTTGAGCAGCCCTTCGGAATTAAATTTGGTATCGAGCAGGTTCACGTTAAAAAACCGGAACTGCTGCCCGCTCATATTCACGCGTGCCGTACCCATAAAAGCGTAGTCGGTATTGAGGTACGGGACTTTTAACCCGGCTTCACGCAAGAGCAGCTCCCCATTTACCTCCGGGTTTTTGTAATTGCCCACCACCCGGGCGCGGCCACTGGCCATACCGCGTATATCGCTGAGCACAACGCCTCCCAGCGGGCTAAAAGCAGCGAGGTTGAGCTTGCGCAGCTGCACATCCATATCAATGTAAGGGCTCTGCTGATCGACATTAATCATGCCGCTAGCCTTTAAACTTTCAAAACCATCAT
>JBDNGW010000653.1:0-4381 GCA_041689735.1 Leeuwenhoekiella sp.
AAATGCCGAAAATCAGATCATTTTTTCCCCGGCCCTAAAGGGAATAATCGGATTTTCTACGTTTGAACCAACTTGAAACATTCATGATTTCAATTTTAACAATAATAGCAACGCTACATTAAACTAGAGCCTTTTTTAATTAAAATCGTTGATTTTTAGTGTTCTATAACCAATTTTTTAAATTGAGAATTTTACTGCAAATACTTTTCGGTTAAAATATATGATATCCAAGTATGTACGGGGTATTTGTACTATTTAATACAGCCTGAAACAGTATTGGATTTAGCATAATTTATTGTTTATCCTTTCAAGCCTTGATAGGGTTTATATTCTTTATCCCCGAACTCTTTTTCTATTTGTAGGGTGGTATGGGTTATCTCGAATTTATCGTGCAGTTGTTCCCTGGTATCATATAAAAACTGATCCCCGTGCCCATCGGGAACGATCAAGTGGGCAGAGAGTGCGGTTTCCGTGGTGCTCATCGCCCAGATATGCAGATCGTGGACTTCTTCGACCCCTTTGATGTTCATCAGGAATGCCTCCACCTTATCGATGTCAATGTTCTTGGGGACGGCATCGATGGCTATTTTTACGGAATCTTTAAGGAGGCCCCAGGCACTATATAAAATAACCACTACAATCACTAAACTCAGGGCAGGATCTATCCACGTTAGGCCCGTGTATTTAATGGCCAGACCACCAAGGAGCACCCCCAGCGTTACCCCGGCATCGGCTGCCATATGCAAAAAAGCACCACGTATATTCAAATCGCCTTTTGAACCTTTCCAAAACAGGAAGGCCGTCCCCGTGTTTACCACCAGACCAATGGCGGCCACGATCATTACGATAGTACCGGAAATTTCTGAAGGGTTTTGAAATTTTTGAATGGCATCCCACGCGATCAGACCGGCCGCAGCAATAATGATCAGTCCATTTATCATTGAGGCCAGAATGGTCGTTTTTCGCAAGCCGTAGGTATAGCGTTTGGAAGGTCTTTTTGTGGCTATTTTAATTGCTGCCCAAGCAAGTATAAGGCTAAAAACATCACTCGCATTATGGGCCGCATCCGCAACGAGGGCAGAAGAATTGACCATAAACCCATAATATAGCTCTACCGCAACGTAGGTGCTGTTTAGGGCTATACCTATGCCAAAGGCCTTTCCATAGTTCTGTGAACCGTGCGAGTGATCGTGTGCCATGATTAGTTATTTTATTTTTTTATCGACTGTTTAGCTGTTTCCCTATCTTCCAAACCAAAATAGTTGATCTCCGCCTTCGTAAACGGTTTCATAAATTGAGTGATCCATTCCTGCCATTTTTTATCGCCCACCATTGCAATTTTCTCATGGTCTTTGGCATGTGCAGTGTCCATTTTGAGGTCTTCCCAAAGTGCCGGGAGATCCCAGCCGGTAAAACCTTCCATTTCAAAATACCAGCGTACCTTCATCCCCCTATCCAAAATAGCGTGGATGAGCGGATGGATTTTTTCAATATCCCTTTCGGTCAACTTCCCCGATGCCCTGGTGGCGATGATATTGTCTTTTGTAAGTTCCAATATTTGTAACATAATCTTTAGTTTTAATTACCACCCTTCCAGATCGTAAAACCATTCTTCGGCCTTTATAATGGCCTCGGCAATCGCCGCCTTCCCTGTATAGTTTTTTTCTTTGACCAGCTGCTGGGCAATTTTAAGTGCTTTTTCCCTTATCTCCGGACTTAGGGCATCCAGGTCCGTTTTAAAATCATCGAACGTCCATTCCATCATATTTTTGTTTTATCCTAAAAATCGAATTCAGCAGACCAGCCTATTTTTTATAAGTCAAAAGCCGCAGCGCATTGAACACCACCAGCAACGTTGAACCTTCATGAATGACCACGGCAACGCCAATATTGGCAAAACCGGATATCGTAGCGGGAATGAGCAGTGCCACGATGCCAAGGCTTACCCAAAGGTTCTGTTTGATTATAGCCTTTGCCTTTCTGCTAAGGCCGATGGCGAAGGGAAGGGTTTCCAGCTTGTCGGCCATCAGTGCGATGTCCGCGGTCTCCAGGGCGACATCGCTGCCCGCGGCGCCCATGGCGATCCCCACGGTACTGTTTGCCATGGCCGGGGCATCGTTCACACCATCGCCCACCATTGCTACTTTAGATTCTTGCTCCTTTAATTTTTTGATCGCATCAACCTTCTCCTCGGGCAACAGGCTTCCCCAGGCATCGGTCAGCCCAATTTTTTTGGCAACTGCATCGGCAACCTTTTGATTATCGCCGGTAAGCATAATCATCCGTTTGATACCGATTTCCTTCAATTTTTCAAGGGTTTCCCTGGCGGTCTCACGTGGGGTGTCCATCAAAGCGATGATGCCTATATATTCCTTGTTCCTTCGGATGAGCATCGTGGTATTTCCGCCACCTTCAAGTCCTTTTACCTTTACCGATATTTCTTCGGAAGGTTTGGTGTCGTCAAGGTCTTCGTACAGGTCCAGGTTACCGATGTAAACCTTATCACTTCCCAATGATGCTTTTATGCCCTTGCCCAGAACGGCCTCCAAACCGGAGGCATCCGGTATCTCCGTACCGTCCAAGCGTTCCCTGCCATCTCGGACCACGGCTTTGGCCAAGGAAGGGTCGCTCAAATTTTCCACCGCAACGGCTATTTTTAGGAGTTCGTTTTCTTGAATATCCCCAAGTGGCACCACTTCTGTAAGTCTGGGCTTGCCTTCGGTAAGGGTACCTGTTTTATCAAATGCCACAGCCGTAATGACCCCAAGGTCCTCAAGCGGACGACCACCTTTTATTAGCACACCGCCACGCGCCGCCCGTGCCACTCCGCTCAGTACTGCACTGGGCGTCGAAATGGCCAGGGCACAGGGGCTTGCCGCTACCAGTACGGCCATCGCCCTGTAGAAACTGGCACTGAAGGGTTCGTCGATGACCAAAAAAGCCAGGAGCAGGACACCTACCAGAAAGAGTACGGCGGGCACAAAATATCTCTCGAACTTATCGGTCAAAAGCTGTGTTGGCGACTTTTGGGCCTGTGCCTCGTTGACCAGTTTGACCAGTCGGGACAGTGTCGAATCCTTGGCTTCTTTAATGACCTTTATTTCCAGTGTGTTATTTCCGTTGATGGTCCCGGCAAAAACACGGTTCTCGTCCTTTATATCATCATCTTTGGAATATTCCCTGCTTGTGTCCTCTACGGGGACTTTATCCACCGGGACGCTCTCCCCGGTGATGGGGGCCTGGTTTACGCTGCTTTTTCCATTGACAACCACGCCATCGGCGGATATTTTGCTGTTGGGCCTGACAACGATGATATCGCCTATGCCCAATTTTTCAATCCCCACTTCTTCGGTATTGCCATCCTTTTTCAACAGGGCAGTTTTTGGCGCCAGATCGGCAAGGGCGGCTATGGACTTTCGGGCCTTGTTCATTGCATAGTGTTCCAGGGCGTGCCCAAGGCTAAAGAGGAACAACAGGAGCGCACCCTCTGCCCATTCGCCCAGGATGGCCGCGCCAATGGCAGCGACCAACATTAAAAAATCAATCTCAAAGCCCCCTTTTGCCACCGTCTCGATAGCTTCTTTGGCCGTAAAGAACCCTCCGAAGAAATACGCTCCTACATATAGGGAAAGACTGACCCATTCTGGAATGGATTCTACATACGAAAGCCCGAAACCTATCCCTAGAAGCGCCCCGCAGATAATGGCAAAAATAAGCTCGGTGTTCTTTCCGAAAATTCCCCCGTGCCCATGGGCGTGCCCTTCTGTATCATCGTGGCCCCCACCTTCTTTGTGATGTGCTTCCCCTGTTTGTTCTTGGTTCTTTTTGTCCTTGGGGTTTTCAGCAGATTGTGCGCTGACAAAACCATTCTCGTCAGCGGACGAGCTCTTTTCAATTTTGAGGTTTTTCTTTTCGAGCCTTTGTAATATATGGTCGAAATTTGTTTCCTTTTTGTCATATTCCAGACGTATCATACCCGCAGCGGTAACCGAGGCTTCCAATACGCCATCAATTTCCAAGAGGCTTTTTTCAATGGTTCGTGCTTGACGCGTATGCCTGATTCCTTTAACTTCAATAAGTAAATGCCCGTACTTTTCGGTGATTTCGGCACCCGTCCTTTCGGCCAGGGACTGGATACAGTCCATGGAAATGAGGTCTGGGTCATAATGAAAACAGAGCTGTGGCGTGCCATCTGCCTTTTCATCGGCAATGTGTACTTTTTCGATACCATCTTTTGCCTCTAGTGTAGTAACAATATAGTTTTGCAACATACATAAATTATATTTATCTTTCTTGTAAATTCCATACAAGATGAAAAAGGCAATAGTTAATTTGAGCCGTGAGGAGATTGAGGAACTCCGTAGCTTTAAAAGCTCGGCAA